>JAWWOY010000091.1:0-2683 GCA_033851195.1 Kribbellaceae bacterium
TGGGTCGCGTCCGAGGAGGACAAGCTCGCCCTGGTGACGGATGAGGCCAACCCGTTCTTCACCACCAGCCACTTCAACGGTCACCTGTCCGTGCTGGTGCGGGCCAGCCGGATCGGCGAGCTCTCCCGCCAGGAACTGGCAGAGGTCATCCAGGACGCCTGGCTGTGCCGTGCCTCCAACCGCCGCGCCACCACGTGGCTCGAAGTCCACCGACTCACCTGACCCCGACACGGCGGTCTCCGGTACGGCGCGTCCGGGTGGTACGGACGAGCATGGCGATGGGGCACTCACCAAGCGCTGATCACGTGGACGGAGCGAGGGCGCGGGCGGTGTCCAAGATGTTGGTGCCGGAGGGGAGGGTGGCGATGATCGGGGTGTCTAGGCCGTTCGCGACGTAGGTGTTGATCTGGGCTCGGCAGTCGGCGGCGGTCCCGTGCACGATCAGGTCGTCGATCACCTGGACCGGCACGGCTGCCATCGCTGCGTTCCTGTCCCCCGCGGCCCATGCGGCGCGCATCGGCTTCATCGCTTCGCCGCGCCCAAGCCAGTCGTGGAAGGCGGCGTACCCCGGCACCGTCAGGTAGGTCGCGATCAGGAAGCGGCCGATGTTGCGCGCCATCTCGGCGTCCTCGGTGACACAAACGAAGATCCGCGCGGCCAACTCCTTGCCCTCGCCGAGCTCGGCCCGCACCTGACGGACATCATCGGCGGACAGCCAGTTGGTGATCGCCCCGTCCGCCTCACGTGCCGCCAGCCTCAACATCTGCGGCCGGAGTGCCGCCAGCATGATCGGCGGCGGGACGTCCGGCGCCTTCTCCAGCCGGAACCGCTGGATCGTGAAGCTGTCGAATGCGCCATCCACCTTCTCGCCGGCGAACGCCGTTTTCAGGAAGCGCAGCACATCCCTGGTCCGAGCCAGCGGCGGGTCGTAAGCGATGCCGTTCCACCCGGTCACGATGGTCTCCGAGGACGCCCCGATGCCGAGCACGAACCGCCCGGGCGCGAGATCGGCCAGCGCCGCCGCACTCATCGCCAGCGCCGCGGGCCCGCGCGTGTGCACCGGTACGACGGCCGTGCCGAGGCGCAGCTGGTCATCCCACTCCGAGGCGAGCACCAACGGCGTGAACGCGTCGGCGCCTGCCACCTCGGCCGACCAGAGATCGGTGTAGCCGAGCGACGCCAGCTCGCTGATCAGTGCGCGGTGCTGCCGGATCGGCACGCCGGTGAGCGGGACAGTCAGACCCCAGCGCATTCAGATCATCCTCTTCAGCAGACTCAACGGGGCGTACCTCATGACCCGGGCCAACGCGGCCCAGGGCCAGGGTGGCACGAACGCCTTGCCCTTCTCTTGCTCGATCGCCGTCACCATCGCCCGTACGCCGGTCGCCGTGTCGACGATCAACGGCGTGCTCGCGACCTGGTCGTTCATCTCGGACCTGATGTAGCCGGGGAAGATCGCGCTCACCTTGATCGGCGTGCCCAGCAGCTCCATCCGCAGGCCCTCGGCCAACGACCCGACGGCGGCCTTGCTGGCGGCGTACGTGGTGAGGTTTTTCGGCAGGCCGCGCATCGCGGAGACGGATGCGATCAGCACCAGGTGGCCAACGTTTCGAGCGCGGAAGATCTCCATGGCGGCCTCGGCCTGGGCCAGTGCGGCGACGAAGTTCGTCATCGCGGTCTCGCGGTTCGCGTCGAAACGGCCGGTGCCGATCGGGGCGCCCTTGCCGAGGCCCGCGTTCACGATCACCCGGTCCAATGTCCCGAGCTCGGCTTCGGCGGCGCGGAACACCTCGAACACGCGGTCGTGGTCGTTCACGTCCAGCTTGTGAATCACGACGGTCCGGGCTGGATATGCCGCAGTCAGTTCCTCCTGCAGAGCCTTCAGCCGGTCCTCGCGGCGCGCGGTCAACGCGAGGTTGTGGCCTTTGGCAGCGAACTGCCGGGCCATCTCCTCCCCCAGCCCCGCACTCGCGCCGGTGATCAGGATGTTGCGTCGCATACGTGTCCTTACCTGTATGTGAGGAGGTTGGTGCCGTCGAGGTGGCTGTGATCGTTGAAGCTGACGACCGTCAGGCCGCTGCGGCCGGAGACCAGCTTGGTGATGCCGGTGTTGATCGTTACCGGGTTGAGCCGGAGCCACAACTCGTCGTTGCCGGCGAACAGCCGCCCGACCGCCGCCGCGATCGGCCCGCCGGACGTGAACACGACCGCCGTCTCCCCCTTGTCCAACCGCTCGGCAGTACGGCGTACGGCGTCCTCTGAGCGCTGGCAGAACGCCGCGAAGGACTCGGCATAGCCGTCGCCGTCGCCACGCACCCAGCGCGCCGTCGCCTCGGTGAACATCTCCTGGAAGGCGCGCGCCGGACGGCCGGTCCGGGCCAGGTCGGCGAGTAGCACCGCCCGCCGCTTGTACGCCGGCTTGTGCGCCACGATCACCTGGTCGTGGTCGAACTCGTTGAAGCCCTCGTCCACAGCGACCCCGGCATCGATACCGGCCGTCTTCAGCGCGATCTGCGCGGTCCGGGTGTGCCGCTGCATCGCGCCGGACACGACCAACTTCGGCGCCAGCCCGCGGACGGCCAGCGCCTCGCCAAGCCGCACCGCCTGCTGCTCACCCTGCGGCGACAGCCGGTCGTAGTCGCTTCGCCCGAACGATGCCTGCGCATGCCGGATCAGGTAGATG
>JAWWOY010000102.1:0-4668 GCA_033851195.1 Kribbellaceae bacterium
GGAATCCCGGTCGGCAGCACCTCGGCGCCGATGATCGACAGGTGGACAACCCGCTGCACTCCAGTCCCGGCTGCCAGCAGCCTGCGTATCAGGCCGGCGTTGTCGGGTTCGGCGTACGGCCCAACGAGATAAAGACCGTCGACGCCCCGCAGTGCGGACTCCCAGCCGGAGGAGTCGGACCAATCCATCCGCACCTGCTCGATACCCGCGCGGGACAGGCCGGGGTGACGGCTGGCCGCCCGTACTTCAATGCCGCGCGACGAAAGCGCCTCGACCACCGCCACGCCAGTCTTCCCGGTCGCACCCATCACCAGAACCGTCATCCGCCTGCTCCTTGCTCTTGGTCAGCCCGGCCGCTCGGCCGTGGCTGAACCAAACTAGAAGGCGGTGGTCCGGACGGACAATGTTGGATAGTCCGCAAGATATGCTCGATCGTCCACGAACTCGGGACTAGCGGATAAGATGATGCACGTGGATGTCCTTGCCGACGCACTCGCCGCTATGCGCACCGGGCTACCGAGGTCGGCGCGAACCGAGGTTCACGCCCCGTGGGGCCTGCGGTTCCCCCAGATCGATGGCGTCGCCTTCCACGTGGTCGTGCGTGGCACCTGCTGGCTGTTGCAGACCTCTGGCCGGCCGGGGCCGACGCAGCTCTTTCCCGGCGATCTGGTTCTGGTTCGCGACGGAGGCGCGCATGCTCTGGCCGACCATCCGGAGGCACCTCTGAGTGACTTCAATCCGGTACTCGATGATCCGGCGTCGCCGGTCGGCCAGGTCGAGATCGACGGACCAGGTCCGGCAACACTGTTGCTGTGTGGCGCCTACCAGTTGGGGCGTGGCCGTGCACATCCGTTGATGGCCGAACTGCCGGAGGTCATGTATCTTCCTGCCCGTCCCGGGCGGCACGCTGGGCTCAAGGCCGCGATCGAACTACTCGGGGCCGAATTGGAGGAATCACGACCCGGTGGCGACGGCATTGTGCCGGCGCTGGTTGACGCCATGCTGCTCTACATCTTGCGCGCCTGGCTTGATGACCTATCGGCCGAACCTCACGGCTGGGCGAGCGCTCTGCTCGACCCTGCCGTTGGCAGCGCGCTGGCCGCGGTCCACGCCCACCCTGCCCGGCGGTGGACGGTGCGGGATCTTTCAACCACGGCAGAACTTTCGCGGTCGGCCTTCGCTCAACGCTTCGTCGCGCTGGTCGGGATACCACCATTGACCTATCTGACCTGGTGGCGGATGACACTGGCCGAACGCCGGCTTCGTGACTCGGCTGATCCGCTCGACGTCATCGGTCGACAGATCGGCTATACCTCGGAGTTCGCCTTCGCCAAGGCATTCAAGCGTGAGTTCGGGGCTCCGCCCGGCCGGTACCGCCAAGCGGTCACAAGACGCAGGCGCGGCCACCACCGTGTGATCCCGAGGATCGCCTAGACCGGCTCGACCTGCTTGTCCGAGCGGCGTCGGTATCGCCCGGGGGTGACGCCGTATTCGCGTTTGAACGCGGCGGCGAATGCGATCTCCGAGGTGTACCCGGCTCGTCTGGCGACAACGCGCAGGGGCGCGTCGGACTCCCGCAGCAGTTGGGCGGCCGTCGTCATCCGCCACCACGTCAGGTAGGTGAGCGGCGGCTGTCCGATCAGCGCGGTGAACCGCCGGGCAAAGGCTGCTCGCGACAGGCCTGCCCGGGTGCCGAGTTCCTCGACCGTCCATGGGTGAGCGGGGTCGTGGTGGATGCCGGTCAGGGCCGTGACGATCGCTGAATCGTTGAGCGCCGCGGCCCAGCCGGTCGCGTTCTCGTGGTGTGACCTCTGCTCGAACCACGCGCGCAGGATGTAGAGCAGCAGCGTGTCGAGCAATGCCGGCACGATGGCACCGATCCCGGGAAGTGGTCGATCGAGCTCGCTGCCCAGCAGTTCGACTGCGGCGCGCAGCGATGAATGGCTCCCGACCTGGGCCGGTAGATGGACGACCTGCGGGACCTCTGATAGCAACGGGTGCGTCCTGGTCTGGTCCAGCATGTACGCACCGCAGAGCACGATGGTGGCAGGGCCGGAGCCCTCACCGCGTACCTCGGTGTACGGCACGTCTCCCCGGTCGAGCGGGACCTCGGTCAGGGGCGAGGACAGACTGTCGGACAGCCCATGACCGATCTTGCCGCGGACGAACGCGACGTCGCCGACGCTGAGGGCGACCGGCGGGGCTGGTAGTGGCGGGATCAGCCAGCAAGACCCTCGAAGCACGATGTGAAAGCCGGCGTATTCGCCCGAGGTGAAGTGCATGCCCCAGGGCGCATACAGCTCGTGGCGGGTCGAGTGTGGTCTGCCGGTTCGCATGGCGATGATCGCATCACTTAGCACGTCCACAGCGACAGCATACAACCAGCGCCATTGACGAGACGATGGCTTGCGAATGGGCGACGATTGATTATTGGTCGTCTCGGCAGGTCGCCATACGGTTGAGGCAACCAGCTAGAAAGGACATTCTTTGTGACAAAAAAAGTAGTCTTCGATGAGTTCGGCGGACCCGATGTGCTCAGAGTCGAAGACGTTGAGGTCGGCGAGCCCGGGATAGGCGAGTTGCGCATCCGAGTGGACGCGATCGGTCTGAATCGCGCTGAGGCCCTCTACCGCGCGGGCGGCTACTTCTACCAGCCATCCTTCCCCTCCGCCGGGCTTGGGTACGAGGCAGCCGGCACCGTCGAGGCCGTCGGTCAAGGGGTGGACGACTTCGCGCCCGGCGATCCGGTCAGCACCATTCCAGCCTTCCTGATGAACGAGTACGGCAGCTACGCTCAGCAGGCGATCATGCCGGCCGCCGCGGTCGTACGCCGCCCCGACGGCATCGACGCGGTGACCGGCGCCTCGGTGTGGTTGGCCTACACCACCGCCTACGGGATGCTGGTCGAGATCGGCCAGATCCGTCCCGGTGACACCGTCCTCATCACTGCTGCCTCCAGCAGTGTCGGCGTGGCCGCCATCCAGGTCGCCAACCATCTCGGCGCGATCCCCATCGCGACCACCCGTACCAGCGAAAAGAAGGAACGGCTGATTCAAGCCGGCGCCGCCCACGTGATCGTGACCGAGGAGCAGGACATCGTCGAGGAGGTTCGCGCCTTTACTGGTGGCAGCGGTGCCACGCTGGCCGTCGACGCTGTCGCGGGCGAGGGCGTCCATAAGGTCTTCACCGCCGTCGCGCCAGGCGGCACACTGATCCTCTACGGTTGGCTCGACCCTGTCCCCATCCCGCTGCCCCTCGCTGCCGACCTCCGCGACCGCGGCATCCATTGGTACTCCTTCTTCGAGCTCACCATGGACCAGCCGGAGAAACTCCGCCGCGCCAAGCACTTCATCAACGCGGGTCTGCGCACCGGTTCTCTTTCTCCAGTGATCGGCCAGACGTTCGACCTTGAGGATGTCGTCGAGGCCCACCGCTACCTGGAATCCAACGCCCAGGTCGGCAAGATCGTCCTCACCGTTCAGCACTGACCCACGGCAGGTGGCAACGGCAGGTCGACGCGGCGATGCTCCGGTACCACGAGAGGACTCTCAGAGGCTTCTCAGTACCGGAGCTTCGGTGTTTTTGGGCATGTATGGCTTGATCGATCGAGGTTCCAGCGCGCTGGAGTAGACGATGCTGGTGGTGATGGATCCGAGCGTGGCCAGTCGTCCGGTGACCTGTTCGAGATGGGCCATCGAGTGCGCGATCACCTGGAGGACGAAGCAGTCGGCCCCAGTGACGTGGTGAGCTGACGTGACCTCGGGAGTCGTGGCGAGGAGGTCATGCATCGGCTTGTAGTTGCCATGCGGGTACCTGAGCTGCACGAACGCGGCGATGCCGTATCCGAGGGCTTCGGGGTTGATGGATGCTCGGTAGCCCTCGATGACGCCGGCTTCTTCCAGCCGCCGGACCCGTTCGGTCGTGGCAGCCGCGGACAGCGAGATCGCCCGTCCGAGCTCGGTCATCGAGATCCGTCCGTCGGTTTGGAGGATGTCGAGGATGTGGGTGTCGGTCTCGTCCAGGCGCAACAAGGGATCTCCTGCTCAGGTAAAGGTTCTTCCTTGATATTATCGGTCAATCCTCGCGAACGCCATGATCTTTGTCTGTAAACGTCAAGGGTCAGCGTCGACGATTGAGGCATGACCATTGATGCTGTTGGTGCCGTCGAGCACTTCTCTGCCAAGCTCCGCTTCGAACTCGACCCGGCGGACCTCGCCGCACTTCGCGGCAGCGGGGCTCGGCCGCTGGTGATCGACACACGCAGCCTCGCTTCCTGGAAGCAAGGACGGATCGCGGGAGCGGTCCACATCCCCACCGACGAGCTGGAGTCGAGGGCGGCGGCGGAGATTCCCCGCGATGCCGACGTGATCGTGTACTGCTGGGGTCCTGGATGCAACGGCAGCACCAAAGCAGCCTTGGCACTGAGCCGGCTCGGCTACTCGGTGCGCGAATTGATCGGCGGCTTCGAGTACTGGGCCAGGGAAGGTCTGCAGATCGAGGACGAGGCCGGCCGGTCGCGTCGCCCGATCGACGACCTGACCGCGCCGCTCGCCGGATGACCGCGACCTCCCCAGACCTCGAGCAGAGAATCGGGCGGGCCTTTCAGCTGTTCTGGGCCGGTCAAAGTGCCAGCCTCATCGGTGATCAGATCACGTTGATAGCGCTGCC
>JAWWOY010001115.1:0-3884 GCA_033851195.1 Kribbellaceae bacterium
CCGCGCACCGTGGCGGCCTCCAGCGACACGATGTTCCAGCCGGCATGGCCGAGAACGTCGCGCAGCGTCTCTTCGGAAACCGCCGGTCGCGGCCACTCCTGGCCCACCAGGTTGGCGTCGGAGAAGCAGCTGAGCAGCAGCGTGGCGCCGGGCCGCGTGGCCCGGTGCACCGCAGCGGCGTAACTACGTCTGCCGTCGTCATTGAGGCTGTGGAACAAACCGCTGTCGATCACGGTGTCGAATGCGTCGGTGTAGCCGTCGAGCTTGGTGGAGTCGGCCACCGCGAACGTCACGTCGACTCCGGCGTCCTTGGCCCGTTGCTCGGCGGTGATCAGCGCAGTGGGCGAGATGTCCAACCCGGTCACCGTGTACCCGTTCTTGGCCAGGTAGACGGCGTTGTCGCCGAGCCCGCACCCGACGTCGAGAACGTCGCCGTGGACCCAGCCGCCGGTCTGCCACGCGACGACATTGTCGTTGGGCGCCTGGGTATCCCAGGGCGGTGTGGTCATCGCTGCCATGCCTTCGCCCGGGCTTTCGCCACGGTAAAGGGCGTCGAAGTCCATGTGCGGCACGCCGGGAGATTCTTGCGGGGAACTTCCTGTCTCAGTCATGAACCCGCCCCACCGGTTGGAGTGAGCGCGATGACGGGGATGATCCGAGACGTCATGCGCTGGTACTCAGCGAATCCCGGATACCGCTCGGACTGAAGCGCGTACTTGTCGTCCCGTTCAGCGCCACGCAACTCGGTCGCATGCACGTCGATGATGTCGTCGCCGATTTCGATGTGGACGTCGGGGTTGGCCTTTAGGTTCCAGTACCAGTCGGGGTTGTGATCGGCACCTTGGTTCGATGGAAACACTAGATACCGTTCACCGTCGGCGAGGTACATCATGATGTTGGTCCGCGGCTTGCCACTGCGTGCACCGACGGTGTGCAGGACCACGACCGGCGCGCCCTCGAACGGGCCACTGACGCGGCCGTGGTTGGCGCGGAACTCCGCGATATTCCGCTCGTTGAAATCGTTGCCATCGCTCATTGCAGTCTCCTCACATCATTCATGGTCGCAGCACCAACTTGCCGCGGGTGTGGCGCTTTTCAAGCTCTCGGTACGCATTGCGCACATCGTCGAGGTCGAAGACTCCGGCGATCGGCACTTCCAGTTCACCTCGTGCGACGAGGTCGGCCAGCTCCGCGACCACCGTTGCGGTCGCGGCATCCGCACCGCCCGCCGACTGGACGCCGAACTGCTCCACAGCGGCGAAATCAGCAATGGTGTCGACTCTTTCGCGCGGAACATTGAGTTCCTCGACCGCCATGGCGACATATCCGCCTCCGAAGAAATCGAGCAGGACGTCGATGCGCCCGGACGGTGCTGCGGCCCGCAGCCGGGCCGGTAGGTCGTCTCCGTAGTTGACGGGGACGACGCCATGATCCGCGAGCCAGGCGTCGTTGGCCGCTCCGGCGATGCCCAGGACTGTAGCCCCTGCACGTCGGGCGAGTTGAACTGCGATCGAACCGACACCACCCGCCGCACCCGCGACCGCTACCGTCTCGCCTGGTGCGAGGCCCATGGCACTAACCGCGCCGTACGCGGTGGCACCCGCAACGAACAGCGAACCGGCCACCTCCCACGGCACCGCGGCGGGTTTGGGCGTCAACTGAGTCGCGGGCACCACCACGTACTCGGCGTGGCTGGACCGTAGGTTGGAGAACCCGATCACCTCATCACCTACAGCGAAACCATCAACGCCGGAGCCGATTTCGGCTACTACCCCCGCCAGGTCACTGCCCTGCCCGGATGGAAACGTGGCGGGAAACATGTCGCGCACGGCACCCGCGCGAATTGCCGCCTCACTGATATTGATACCGGCTGCCTTCACTTCGATCAGAATCTCGCCGCCGCCCGGCACGGGGCGGGGCACGTCGCGCACCTCGAGGACATCGACGCCGCCGTACGAATCGAACTGCACTGCTCTTGCCATTGTCACCACCTTAATAGAGTTACATGATGTGTCAATCAATGTTGCGGTCTGGGTATTCCGGATTGATCTCGCGAAGCATCGCCGCGCCCTGAGCAGGGGTAGTCAGCGTAGAAAGAAGTCCTGGACGGCTTGGCGGCATCCCGGGTGCCAGCCGCCGTTGGGCGCGCCGTACATCCTTGGCGTGCCCTTGTTCTGGATTGTGCTGGCGCTGGCCGTCATTCTGCTGTTGGCGGTCGGCGCTGACTACAACGCTTCTCGGCCACTGGTTCTGGTGGCCGCTGAATTTGCGACCCCGGACCGCCAGTCGAATGCTGCGGCTCTACGGATCCCGCAACACCGTTCGTGCCCTGCTCGAAAGTCAGCATCGGGGCCGACGACCAATAGACCAACGGCCGGGAGTGGTCCTGGGACTCACTTCCGGCCGTTGGTCGGTCACCACCGGTTTGTGGTGATGTGTCATTCAGTTGCCGAGCGGCGCCTCTGGTTCGGTAGCAGGTCCTGCAGCCGGTTGGTCGGTGGGCTGGCTTGCGCCAACTTCACCTGCCGTCTGCTGCACCGCCGCCGCCGGGGAAGGAGCGCCCAACTGGCGGGCGACGAAATCAGCGGCCTGGTCGGCCATTCCGTTGTCCTTGTACGAGCTGTGCGCGGAGCGGTCAAGGCCACCTGGGAAGCAAACTGGGTCGCCGGTTGCGCAGAGCTGCAGGGTCTTCGCCGCGTAGGCCTGGCCGACGGTGATGGGCGGTGCACCGTGGGCCACCAGGTTCAGGAACCAGGAATCAGGCGTTCCGAACAGGACCACTGCGGCGACATGGGAGGTCACCGACGCGGGCATGGGACCGGTGATGCCGGCTGGCAGGTCGAAGCCGGCAGGAACGCTATCCATGGTGGTGCAACCGGCCAGTGCCGCACCCTGCGAGTAACCGCCGAGCACAATCTTTGTGGTCGGGCAGGTCGCCGCGATCGCCTGGATCTTGTTGCTGGCGTCGACGATTCCGTCGGCGGTCTGGCCGAAGTTCAACGATGCGGGGTAGTTCACCCCGTACACGTCGATCACCTTGCCCGGCATGCGGGCGTTGAGCGCGTCGACGAGCGACTGCCCGGTCGCCCCGACACCGGGCGCCTCATTTGTTCCGCGGGCGAATACCACCTCAATGCTGGCACATGAGTCGGCTGCGGCGGCGGCCTTGGCAGACCAAGAGGCCGGCGCGGCAAACGAGCCGACCATGATCGCACCAACGGCCAGCGTGGCGAAAATGGAGGACAGTGCCGCCTGGACGGTCAGTCTGCGCATCCTGACTACCAAGGGTGTAACGGTGCTCACGATTTGGTTCCCCTTCTCTGATCCCGTCGGCGCCACTTCAATGTTTAAGTGATGCCCTGCCTGCTATAAGTCAGACGCCGGATCTGCGATTCCGCGAAGTCGCGTGATCTACGCCACTTGGATCGGCGGATCGCTGGGGAGGTACGACTCAGAAAACCAATACGGACACCGCGAGCCAGGCGCCGGGCTCAACAGCGTGGCGTGCTCGGCCAACTCTCGTCCGGTGGCAGCCCGTCAAGAATGCGCTGGCAAATCGCGCCTAGCTGCCTGGCCTGGACGCGCGTCAATCGGTCGAAGACGAACTCCCGCACAGCCTTGACATGCGAGGGGGCAGCTTCTTTCAGCTGGCGAAGTCCCGCCGGACTGAGAACCGCTAGCGTGTACCGACTGTTGTCCGCGTCAGTCTGGCGTGACATCCAACCGCGCTTTTCGAGGCGGCCGACGGCCTGGGACAACCGCGGCAGCGAGCTGCCGGTGAGTGTGGCAAGCACGCTCATCCGGAGCATCGACTCGGGTGCCTCCGACAGGCGTGCCATGATCAGATACTCGAACTGGCTAATGCCGAACTCGCGCTGCAGCTC
>JAWWOY010000125.1:0-4293 GCA_033851195.1 Kribbellaceae bacterium
TGATCTTCCGGATCGGCTCGGTCGTGCCGGCACCTGGCGTCAACGTCAAGTCGCTGAACACCTGCCTGAATCAGGCCACGTCCGGTTCCAACGCGAACCTGTACAACCTGATCAACCTGTTCTCCGGTGGCGCTCTGCTCCAGTTGGCGATCTTCGCGCTGGGCATCATGCCGTACATCACCGCCAGCATCATCCTGCAGCTACTCACCGTGGTGATCCCGCGGCTGGAGACGCTGAAGAAGGAGGGCCAGGCGGGTCAGACCAAGATCACCCAGTACACCCGGTTCCTGACCGTCGGTCTGGCCGTTCTGCAGGCGACCGCGTTCGTCGCGCTTGCCCGCACCCCCGGCCGGCTGTTCCAGGGCTGCAACGAGCCGCTGCTGCACAAGGACGGCTGGTTCCCCGTCGTCGTGATGGTGCTGACCATGACCGCCGGTACCGGCGTGGTGATGTGGCTGGGTGAGCTGATCACAGACCGTGGTGTCGGCAACGGCATGTCGATCCTGATCTTCACCCAGATCGTCGCGACCTTCCCGACCCAGCTGTGGAACATCCGCAAGCAGAAGGGCATCGGCACCTTCATCGTGGTGCTGGCCATCGGCATGGTGATCATGGCGGCGGTCATCTTCATCGAACAGGCCCAGCGCCGGATCCCGGTCCAGTACGCCAAGCGGATGGTCGGCCGGAAGATGTTCGGCGGCACCTCGACCTATATCCCGCTGAAGGTGAACCAGGCTGGTGTGATCCCGGTGATCTTCGCCTCCAGCCTGCTCTATCTCCCGGTGCTGGTCAGCCAGTTCCGGGCGGACAAACCTTGGGCGCAGTGGATCCAGGGGAACCTGGTCAAGGGCGACCACCCGATCTACATGGTGACGTATGTCGCCCTCATCATCTTCTTCACGTACTTCTATGTGTCGATTACCTTCAATCCGAAGGAAGTTGCAGACAACATGAAGAAGTACGGCGGCTTCATCCCCGGGATCCGGGCGGGCCGACCGACCGAGGAGTACCTCGCCTACGTTCTGTCCCGCATCACGCTGCCCGGTGCGTTGTACCTGGCTGCCATCTCGATGATTCCGTTGGTCGCGCTGGTCCTGCTGAACGCCAGTCAGAACTTCCCGTTCGGTGGTACGTCGATCCTGATCATGGTCGGGGTCGGACTGGACACGGTGAAGCAGATCGAGAGTCAGCTGCAGCAGCGTAACTACGAAGGGTTCCTGCGCTGATGAGAATGTTGCTGATGGGTCCGCCCGGGGCGGGGAAGGGGACGCAGGCGAAGGTTCTTGCCGAGCGTCTCGGGATTCTGGCCGTGTCCACCGGTGACATCTTCCGCGCGAACGTCGCGGCGCAGACCGACCTCGGCCTCGAGGCGAAGCGGTACATGAACGCAGGCGACTACGTCCCCGACGAGGTCACCAATGCGATGGTGCGGGACCGGCTGTCCGAGGCGGATGCCGGCGACGGCTTCCTGCTGGACGGCTACCCGCGCACGCTGGCCCAGGTCAGTACTCTGGACGACATCCTGGCCGAACACGGGCACAGGCTGGACGCCGTGGTCGCGCTGACCGCCGACACCGAGGTACTGGTGGATCGGATGCTGCGCCGGGCCAAGATCGACGGCCGGTCGGACGACTCCGAGGACGTC
Source organism: Kribbellaceae bacterium (assembly GCA_033851195.1). Lineage (GTDB taxonomy): Bacteria > Actinomycetota > Actinomycetes > Propionibacteriales > Kribbellaceae > Kribbella. The sequence continues at coordinate 1,646 of JAWWOY010000125.1, forward strand.
GTCCGGCACCGCCAGGAGGTGTACGTCGCCGAGACCAAGCCGCTGCTGCGGGTCTATGCCCAGCGCGGGCAACTGGTCGAGGTCGACGGCGTCGGTGAGATCGAAGAAGTCAGCGAGCGCGTGCTCGCCGCGCTCAAAACGATCAATTGAGAAATCGTCAGAGAGAAATCCGAGAGATCTGCTGTGATTTTTAGGGACCGCGGGATCGAGATCAAGACCCGCGAGCAGATCCGCTCGATGCGTGCGGCCGGCTTGGTGGTCGGCCACACGCTGGATCTGCTCCGCGGTGAGGTCAAGGCCGGCATCACCACCGGCGAGCTGGACGCGATCGCCGAGGACCACATCAGGTCGTCCGGTGCGGTGCCGTCCTTCAAGGGCTACCACGGCTTCACCGGCTCGATCTGCGCCTCGGTCAACGACGAGATCGTGCACGGCATCCCCGGTGACCGGGTGCTGGCCGACGGCGACATCATCTCGATCGACTGCGGCGCCATTGTCGACGGCTGGCACGGCGACGCGGCCATCACAGTCGGGGTCGGCGAGATCGACCCGGCGCTGATCGAGCTCGCCCAGGTCTGCGAGGACGCGATGTGGCGCGGGTTCGCCGCCGCGAAGCTCGGTGGCCGGCTGACCGACATCTCCGCCGCGGTCGAGCGGCACGTTCGCTCCAAGGCCCCGTACGGCATTGTCACGGATTTCGTCGGGCACGGGATCGGCTCGGCCATGCACCAGCCGCCGAACGTGCCGAACTACGGCCGCCCAGGCCGTGGCCCGAAGCTGGTCGAGGGCCTGGCCCTGGCGGTGGAGCCGATGATCACGCTGGGCAAGCAGGACAACCACACCCTTGAGGACGACTGGACCGTCGTCACCGATGACGGCCTGGCCGCCGTCCACACCGAGCACACTTTCACGCTGACCCCGCAAGGCCCGTGGGTGCTGACCGCCCTGGACGGCGGTGCGGCGAAGTTGGCCGAGCTCGGCATCAGCTGCGGCGCCCTCGCCGACTGAGAGTCCACCCGTCGGGGGACGCCGGGCGCTCCCCGGCTGAGGCACACTGGATGTCATGCCCAGCCAGTACCAGCCGCACCAGCGCTTCACCGAGGCCGACCGCGACAAGATCGCCGGCCGGCTGCGGGATGCCTTCGCCGACGGGCGGCTGGACCAGCCTGAGTTCAGCTCGCGGCTCGACCAGCTCTACGCGGTGACGACGTACGGCGAGCTGGAACCGCTGGTGCGTGATCTGCCGCCGGTCCGGACCTACCAGACGCCCGCGATGGTGCAGAACACCACGCCGACGCCGGATCCGGGTACCTTCCCCGAGCGGACCAGGAACAAGCACCCCTATTCGCTGCGTGCGCTGGGCGGCGGTTTCGGTGGCATCGTCATGATGAACGTGATGATCTGGGCCATCATCGGCATCGCGAACGGTGGCCACTGGCCTACCTTCTGGCCGGTGTGGCTGCTGATCCCCTGGGCATTCATCATGCTCGGCTCCCGCGGAAAGCGCCGGTGACGGCCGCCCCGGTCCGCCGTCGCACCCTCCGACTGCGGCCGGCCTGGGTCTGGCGACTACGCCAGATGTCCGGTCTGGTTTTCGTCCTCTGGTTCATCGTCGCGGTCCCGCTGATCGTGGCCGGCCTCCTGATCGAACCGCGCTGGGTGGGCTGGTTCGTGGTGGCGTGGTTCCTCGTGCTGGTGGCCTTCATGCTCGCAGTCCGGCTGGCCGACGCGAGACTGCGGCGGTCCTGGGCCGAGGTGGTCTCGCAGCTGGGCTGGCACGCCAGCGCCACCGAGCCGGACCTGGCCGAGCGCTGGCCGTTCCCGCCCTTCAGCACCGACCCGGATCCGGAGGTGCTCGACGTCACCACCGGGCGTCACCGCGGCCGTGAGTTCTGGACCGGCCGTTTCACGTACGCCGTACGCCGACGCCGGCTGGGTTTCGACTTCCTCGAACTGGGGGTGGACCGCCCGCTGCCGCCGCTGCAGGTCCTCCCGCGCTCCCTCGCCCCGCTGGTGGCTCCTGGCGGACTCTCGCTCCCGCTGGACCTGGCGGAGCCCGGCCTCGCGGAGCGCTACGGGCTGTTCCACGGACGGGAAGAGCTGGCCCTGGCCGTCTTCCACGACCGGACGCTGGAGGCGCTACGGCAGGTGCCGCCCTTCGGGTTCGCTTGCGAAGGGCGGCGCTTCGTCGCAGTGCTGCCGGCGTACCGGAAGTCGGGTAGCGCGCTGGCGCAGCTGGATGCCGCGTGCGACCTGCTCGACCTGATTCCGGAGAATGTCTGGCAGGCCGGAGAGCAATGGGCCGAGACGCAGCCCCGTTAGTGTCCTGAGCCGGCCTCGTGTCCCGTGAGCCCGATTGGGTTTCCGGCGGGTAATTGGCGTACACTTTCTCCTTGGCCCTTTGTGGCCTCTGTTCATGCTGCCCGCGGCTGCTCGATGCGTGCGTTTCCGTGCGTCGTCGGGAGGGTTGCTCCTGACCAGAGGTGGCGGGTCCAGCAGCAGTAGCCAGTACCAACCATTCAGTTGTCGTCTACAGAAGTGCGAGGACATGCCCAAAAAAGAGGGAGTCATCGAACTCGAGGGCACCATCGTCGAGGCCCTGCCGAACGCGATGTTCCGTGTTGAGCTGTCCAACGGGCACAAGGTGC
>JAWWOY010000165.1:0-2594 GCA_033851195.1 Kribbellaceae bacterium
TTCACCGACCGGTTCGGCGGAGTCAGCCAACCCCCGTACGCCGAACTGAACCTGGGCAGCGCGAGCGGTGACGAGGCCGCGGCGATCGCGGAGAACTTCCGCCGGGTGGCGTCGGCGTTCGAGGTCGAGCCTGACGCGGTGATCAGGATCAGCCAGGCACACGGCCGGGACGTGCACGTGGTCCGGCCCGGCGCGGAGCTGGCTGCCTCACCCGTGCCGTCCGCCGACGCGATCGTGACCACCCGGACCGATGTGGTGCTGTGCGTTCGCGCGGCCGACTGCCTGCCGGTGTTGCTCGCGGATGCCGTCAACGGTGTCGCCGGCGCGGTGCATTCAGGACGACGCGGGCTGTACGCCGGCGTCGTACCGGCTGCGGTGGAAGCGATGCGCGAGCTGGGAGCGGAGTCGATCACCGCGGTGTTGGGGCCGTATGCGTGCGGCAAGTGCTACGAGGTACCCGAGGAGATGCGCGCCGAGGTGGCCGGGCGGGCGCCGGCGGCGTACGCGGAGACCAGTTGGGGGACACCGTCGCTGGATGTCGCTGCCGGCGTGATCGCCCAGTTGGCCGAGCTTGACTGCCAGGTGGTCGATGCGACGAGTTGCACGATCGAGTCGGAGGATCTGTACTCCTACCGGCGCGAAGGCCAGGTCAGCGGTCGTCTGGCCGGTCTGGTCAGGCTCGCCCCGTGAGCCGGCAGGCCGAACTGAAGGACAACCTGGCACGAGTCCGTGAGCGCATCCAGGCGGCTTGTGCGGCCGCTGGACGCCCGCTGGACAGTGTGACCTTGATCGCGATCACCAAGACGTTCCCGGTCAGCGATGTGCGGATCCTGGCCGAACTGGGCGTCGAGCATGTCGGGGAGAACCGCGAGCAGGAGCTCAAGGTGAAAGCACCCGAGTGCGCCGACCTGGACCTCAGCTGGCACTTCGTTGGTCAACTGCAGTCGAACAAGGCCCGTTCGGTGGTGCGGAACGCCTCCGTCGTGCATTCGGTGGACCGATCGTCACTGGTCACTGCGTTGTCGCGTGCCGCGGTCGACGAGGAGCGCACGCTGCGCTGCCTGCTGCAGGTGAACCTGGCCGCGTACGGCTCGGAGGACGCTGCGACCGGTCAGAGCCGCGGGGGCGTGCTGCCGGCCGACGTACCGGCTCTGGCTGCTGAGGTGGCGCGGGCGGAGGGCCTCGAGCTGGGCGGGGTGATGGCGGTCGCGCCGCTCGGCGCGGACCCGGACGGGGCCTTCGAGGGATTGGAAAGAGTAGCCGCACGATTACGGTCCGAACATGCCGGTGCGGACTGGATCTCCGCGGGCATGACCGGCGACCTGGAAGCGGCGATCAAGTGTGGAGCGACACACGTTCGGCTCGGGCGTGCATTACTCGGTACGCGCTCCTCCCTGGGTTAGTGTCGACATCGAGCGGGTTTCGAACCTGCTTGTCAGTCGGCGTTGAGGACCGGACCGAAGGCTGGAGGGCCATGAGCGGCGCGTTGCGCAAGATGGGTGTGTACCTCGGCTTGGTCGAGGACGGCGAGCGCTACAACGCGCGCTACGACGACGAGTACGAAGACGGCTATGAAGAGTACGAAGAGGACGAGGCCGTCGACGGGGCGTCCCACGAGACCGGGACCGCGGTTGCTCAGGACGAGCCGGTCGGCACGGTCAGCAAGTTCCCAGATCGGCGTGGTGTCTCAGCTGCCCCGGAGGTAACCGAGTTGTCTCGCATCACCACCCTGCACCCGCGCACCTACAACGAGGCTCGCGTGATCGGGGAGCACTTCCGCGACGGCGTGCCCGTCATCATGAACTTGACCGAGATGGACGACGCCGACGCCAAGCGGCTGGTGGACTTCGCGGCCGGCCTGATCTTCGGCTGTCGCGGCACCATCGAACGCGTCACCTCCAAGGTGTTCCTGCTCTCCCCGCCCAACGTCACAGTGGCTGCGGAGGACAAAGAGCGGATCGCTCAGGGCGGGTTCTTCAACCAGAGCTGACGGCCGTTTCCACCGGTCTTCTACACTCTCCCTGACATGAATGTTCTCGCGCCCGTCCTCGATGTCGTCTACTGGCTGCTGCTCGCCTTCTTCTTGATGTTGGTGGCGCGCTTCGTGCTCAGTCTGATCGTGATGTTCGCACCGCAATGGCACCCGAAAGGGCCGATGCTGCTGCTGTTCGAAACGATCTACTCGGTCACCGATCCGTTCCTGCGACCGCTACGGCGGATCCTGCCCCCGATCGGGGCCGGCGGCATCCGGATCGACCTGTCCATGCTGATGTTGTTCGTGCTCGTCTCCCTGGCGATGGCGATCAACAACACCGCGAGGGGTTCGTTGTGATCAACATGACTGCTGGCAAGGGAACCGGACAGAGATTAGACGAGTCGGAGGGTGAGACCAGAGCCAACCTGGGTAAGAGCACTGCCGACAACGGGGCAGACGGGGATCGTTATCGCCCGCCCGGATTCCGCCCGAACACAACGAAGCGATAACGTGATCTACTGAGTCGCCGCGGTCTTGACCACGGGGACCCGCCAAGACACAAACAAACGAGGTGAAAGATGCCGCTGACGCCGGATGACGTCCGCTCGAAGCAGTTCAC
>JAWWOY010000178.1:0-12107 GCA_033851195.1 Kribbellaceae bacterium
AACTCGTACGACAGCACCGTGGTGTGCACGCTCTCGTAAATCGCGCCGAGGTAGGGATTTCCCGAGCTCCGGACGACGGTCGCGTGGAACACGGTGTCGGCCGCTATCCACTCCGAGACCCGGCCCGCCGCCTGTTTCAGCCGGTCCAAGGCCTCCTGGATGGATTCGATCTCCGCCATCTTGAGCGCGGGTTCCCGGGTGGCCGCTTCGCGCACGCCGATGGTTTCCAGCCACAGCCGAAGAGCCATCAGGTCGTCGACCGACTGCGCGTCGAAATCGAGCAACAGGATGACGGAGGCGGCGACCATCGTTTCGGGTCTCCGTAGGACGTAGGCGCACGAGCCGAGGCGAATGACGACCAGGCCCATCAACGCGAGAGTACGCAAGGCCTGGCTGATCGTCGGCCGGCTAGCTCCGAAACGTTCTGCAAGCTCGCGTTCCGGGGGCAACCGGGCTCCCTCGGCGATGTTCTCACTGATGATGAGGCCGCGAATCCGGTCCGCGACGTCGTCCGCGAGCCGGGTGACCGACATCGGCGCCACCGGCGGGAGCGCCACCGCGTCGGGCCGCCGCCGCGGCGTACGTGACGGCCGATCCTGTCCAGCCATGCCACTTCCTTCCTGACCGGATATCGTGCACTGGTTGCCGAAGTCGACACACTACCGAGTCGGTAAAGGTCAAAAGGTGGCTTGGCCACCCTGGAGGCTGGTATTCGAGTGGGGTCCTCGGTCCGGACGTGGGGTGGGGAGCAAGAAGTTACGGAAGGTCGGCCGGACTGTCGTACAACTCCGCCAGGCATGCGAAGTCGCGTTCGGCCCAGCCGCGATCCTGGCACCGCGCGTAGAGATTCCGCGCCAGTTCGGTGACCGGGAGCCGTTGCTCGATGTCTCCTCCCGCGGCGAGCGCCAGATCGAGGTCCTTCAGCATCAGGGCAAGGCTGGCGGTCGGGGTGTAGTCGCGGTCCGCCAACGCGGACACCTTTGCGGAGACGAACGGAGATCCCACCGCGCTCTGCTCGACTGCCTCCAGGAACTGGCGCCTGTCGATGCCCAGCCCGTCTGCGAGCGTGACCGCTTCCACCATCGCCGCCATTCCGACGCCGACCAGCATGTTGATCGCGATCTTGACGGAGCGCGCCTCGTCGGACGTGCCGACGTGGACGTGACCGCGTCCCAGGGCTTCGAACAGCGGGGCGACACGTTCGTACAGGGGGAGCGGGCCTGAACACAGGAAGCTGATCTGCCGAGCCGCCGCGGCCGGCGCACTGCCGCTGACCGCCACCCGGAGAAACTCCGAGCCCGCTGCCTCGATCGTGTGGGCGTGCTTGGCCGACGCATCCGGCGCCATCGTGCTCAGATCCAGGACGGCCGACCCCGACGGGAGTCCGGCGAGTAGACCGTCCGGCCCGGTCAGCACCGCGGTGAGGTCGTCCTTCGTACGCACGCAGGTGAACACTACGGCGCTGCCGCTGCCGACCTCGGCCGCAGATTTCGCGGCGCGCCCGCCGCTGCGCGCTAGGTCGGCCAGAGCCTGGCTGCTCTGGTCGAAGCCGATCACCTGGTACCCGTCGGCGATCAGGTTCCGTGCGATCGGGGCACCGAGTCTGCCAAGACCGATGAAACCCAGCGTGGAACCTTGACCAACTTTCTGATCGTCCATGCCGCCACCGTTCATGAGGGGGATCAATGGGGCTCAGCCCGCTTGGAGAATTCAGCGTCACACATGGCTCTCACGGTTGTCAATTAGTGGAGAGGTGGCTTGGCCACTCGCATGAGCTTGAAGCTGGTTCAGCCGTGCTTGCGCCGGAGGATCCCGGTCTGCATACTTAAAATTGGTAAAGCCACTTTGTTGGAGTAGCGAAACCCAGGCACCGGCGCCGCCGCAACATCACAGCTACCGGTGGCTCGCGGACTGGGAGCGATACGAGGCCGATCATGTCGAGGAGGAAGCGACGATGCTTGACCATTACGTGGTTTTCCGGCCGTTCGAGGGCAAGGAGCCGGATCTTTCCGCGGCCTTGCGGGAGTTCGCCGCGGACATCGCCGGTCTGGAGTGTCTTGGCGAACTCACCTGGGGAGAGAACACCAACCCGTCGGGACTGAAGCACGGGTACACCCACGGCTGCTTTGCCCGGTTGACCAGCGAGGAGGCGCTACGCTCCGAATACTGGAACCATCCGGCCCACCAAAAGTTGCTCGGCAGACTCGACGAGGTGTGCGCCGACCGGTTCGCCCTGGACTATCCGTCCCACGTGGACAGTTCCCGTGCCATCTGATCGGCAGCCCGCGTCCGGCGTCTCGCCGGTCGACGTTCGCAAGGACGGCTCGGCCGCGTGGCTCACGCTGTGCCGCCCGCCCACCAACAAGCTCGATCTGGAACTGACCCTGGCCCTGCATCGCGCACTGGTCGAGGCGGACGACGACACCACCGTGCGCGCCATCGTGCTCACCGGTTCGGCCGGCGCCTTCTGCGGTGGCGCGGACCTCTCCGCGGTCACCGCCGCGGGCGACCTGCACGCCTTTTCCGATGCGCTGGTCGAACTGTTCGGCGTCTTCCCCGAACTGAGGACTCCGGTCGTCGCCGCAGTCAACGGCGACGCGCTGGCCGGCGGTTTCGGGCTGCTGTGCAGCGCGGATGTCGTGGTCGCCGTCGAGGATGCCAAGGTCGGCACGATAGAGGCCCAGTTCGGGTCCTGGCCCGTCGTCGCGCAGGTCGCGGCGCTGCGGCGGACTCCCTTTCCGGCCCTGATATCCAATGTGCTCACCGGCGTGCCACTGCCGACGGCCCGGGCCCAACAGCTCGGCATCGTCGACGAAGTCGTCTCCGCGGACGCCCTCAACCATCGGGCCACGGCGCTCGCCGAGGCCGTCACCGCCGCCGGTGACTCCATTGCGATCGGTCGCCCCGCCCTCTACCGGGCAGCCACGCTGCCCTACCGCGAGGCGCTGCGGGCCGGTGCGGACGCCCTTGTCGCGCTCGTGGAAGGCCGCGAACCCCGGGCGTGAGCGGGCCGGAACCGGTGGGTCAGCTCGCCCACGAGGCGGTTCGCAGTACGCGCCGGCGCTGACTGCTTGGATCAGTTGGCGGGCAGGCGGTCTAGCAGTTTCTGCATGGTCGCGATCTCGCGGTTCTGAGCGGTCTCGATCTTGTTCGCCAAGGCGATCGCCGCGGGGTCCTTGCCGGCGGTCTGTTCGGTCTTGGCCATGGTGACGGCGCCCTGGTGGTGCTTGATCATCATCTGCAGCCACATCCGGTCGAACATCGTGCCGGTCGCCTTGCCCAGGTCGGTCATCTCCTGCTTGGTCATCATGCCGGGCATAGAGCCGGGCATGTTGTGGCCGCTGTGCATGCTGGGCGTCGAGCCGGACATGTTGTGGCCGCTTTGCATGCCGGGCGTCGGGACGGGCTTGCCCCAGCTGGTCAACCAGCCCGACATCTGCTGGATCTCGGGGTCTTGAGCGGCCTTGATCGCGGTCGCGAGTTGTTTCACCGCCGCGGTGGTGGCTTTGCTGGTGGCCATGTCGGCCATCTCGACGGCCTGCTGGTGGTGCGGGATCATCTGGGTCGCGAACGTGACATCGGCGTCGTTGAACTGCGCCGCCGACGCAGCGGAGCTGCTCGGAGCCGCGGTGGGGGTGGTGTGGGTCATGCCAGGCATCGACCCCGGATTGGAGTTGTTGCCGCAGCCGGCCAGGCCCAGTGCTGCAGTGATGATCAGGGACGCGGTGGCAACGGTGGTTCGGTTGACGTACTTCATAGCTGTAGTCCTTGGTGTCGGATTCGAAGACAGTGCGGTCAGGAATGTGGTGACCGGCGCACGGCAGCGTGCGGCCACCTCAGGCCGATGGGCCTAGGTCCGCGACACGCACAACTTCGACAACGACGGGACAAGCCAAGGCGGAGAGCGCCCAGCCAGCACCGGCCGCACGGCCGGGGCTGTCAGCTGGACGGGGCGCCAGGCAAGGAGGCTCCGCAAGCCCAGCACCAGCGTCAGCAGCAACACCAAACCGGTCAGTACCGCGACGCATGCGCCGGCCATCACGTGCTCGTCATTAGCCAGGACGAGCGTGACCTGCGCGGCCGCAGAAACCACCGGCGCCGCGTCGCTCAGGTGGCCGACCGCTGCTGCGGCCGGGAGGCTGAGCTGGTCGATCGGACTCATGTGGTGACCAGGGCCGGGGCCGGCTGCGCTGGAGGCTGCGCCCATGTCTGGGCTAGCCATCGCGGCGTCGTGATCACCGGTCAGACCGTGCATGGCGAAGACGCCGGCGAGCACAATCAGGACGGCCAGAGCCCGGGCGGGGCCTGACCACGACCTGCCTGTGACCTGGATGCTCATCGCCTTCCACCATAGCCAGCTTGTACCGGGCGCTCTGTCCCAGCCGGCCGCCAGCGTGCCCCATCTCATCGGCGTGGTGCCCGGGCGGGAGATCGCCGGCTGGTCTGGCGACGGCAGCTGGCTACTTCATGACGGCGCCGCCGTCGATCTCGGTCGATCAGTACCTGGCGGGCGTGTGAGCTTCGCGCTCGTGGAGTTCATCGGTGGTGATGATCCACGCATCGGGGCCTGGGAAGACCAGCGTCTCGATGTAGCTGTCGGCCCAGCGGACCAGGTACGGCGGGGACCCGTCCGTGCTGTGCACCTCCAGGATCTGGCCGTGCCGTTTCGGATCGCTCAGGTGGTTGCCCGCCACCATCAGCCAGTCGCCTGCTGTCGCCTTCATGGCGCCACTCCTTCGGGGTTGTTCTGCTGCGGGTTCTCCGGCCGCGTCCAGGAACCCACCTCGCCGGCTGAGATCGCCTCGCTCAGGCCGCGGGCCCATTGAGTGATCTGGTCCCAGTCGCGGAAATCGCCAGCCAGGTCCCCGCGGGCCAGGCGGCGGGCCACGAAGCCGCGAGCGGACGTCGGATCGAGTCGGCCGGGGAAGGTCACCGGCGGGGTCGCGCCGATCCGGTGGACCAGTCGCGCCACCTCCGGTGGCATGTCCTGCGGGACGTCCTTGTCCTGGCCGAGAGAGCCGCTGTGGAACAGCCAGACCTGGCGATTCCGCAACTCCTTCGCATGCCGCCGCAGGAACCGCACCGCCTCCGCCCGCCATCGCCGCAGGTAGACCGCGCTCCCGACGACGACGACGTCGTACTCGGCGATGGAGCCGACGTCGCGGATGTTGCGGACCTCGACCTGGTGGCCGCAGCGCTGTAACTCCGCGCCGACCGCCTGGGCGATGCCGGCCGTCGAACCCATCTTGGTGGCGTAGGCCACCAGCACCTTTCTGGACATCAGAGCCCCCGCTCCATCGCTATATCGCTACCTCGAGCACATCACCGCGGCCGGGAGCCGTCCAGGGGAGAAGTTCCCGCGCCGGGGAGCGAAAGTCCCGTGACCGTACGAGGACTGGTACGAGCCGAGCAGACATGGACTCGAGGCAGCCGCCGAGTTCGGCGGCCGCAGCCATCGGCGACTGCTCAGGATGCTGCTGAGGTCGACGGCCCGTGGATGCTTCAGCACGCTCCGTGCCTGCTGCCGTCGTTCATCGGTCACGCGACCGGCGCTGACCCCATCAACCGGAGTCGCCGGCGCCAGAAGACCACGGTAGAGGTGGCTCCGGTTGTCTCAACACTGCATACGACAGCAGGGTCGAAAGGCCCGTCCAGACCGGAGGGGGTCGTCTTGAGGGCGGCCCCGGTCACGGTCGAACATCAGTTGGTCAACTTCCGGACCAGACGCCGGTGATGAAGAACTGCAGCCGTCATCCGGGCATAGTTGACGAGGAGGATCCGTTTCCGCTTTCACGGTCCGGATAGCTGTCTCCCGGTTGCGTTTTACTGCTTCCGGAATCCGCATCTCCGACGGGTCCTCCTCGCCAAGATCAGTTCATCGCACCTGGCGCCGTCGCCGTAGGGCCGAAAGGCCCCGATACGCCGGGACATTGGTCCTTCGCCCGCAACCCACACCCGGCCCCCTCAGCTCACCCCTGTTGCTGAGGAGCCAGGCAGGCGACTCAGTGGTCGGCCGAAGTCCATCCAGCTCGGCCAGTACGTCGTCGGTCACCTCCCACCACTGTGGGACAAGACCTTTCATCGACCCAGGGCCAGAACGACCGTCGTAACCGCAACTGCTACGGCGGCTGCGGCGCCCAGCGCGGCTCGGGGAGATCCACCTGCGTAGTCGCGCACCTGCGCTTCGGCCGATGGCCGGTCGCGGCGCAACTGGGCTATGTAGATGGCCGCGGCGACCAACAGTCCGCCGACGACCAGTAGAGCGAGCGGCGCGGCCAGCACACCGGGGAACCATTTGACGATGGCCGACGGAAGGATCTGCAGCGCACCGACGGCACCCACTGCGAGCAGTACCAGGTCGCGGAACAACACGGCCGTCACCACGAGCATCGTCACCGTGGCGAGTGCGAGCGCGATGCCGGCATCCGTCGGAATGGTGAAACCCGCTCCGATCAGCATGCCGACGGCACCCAGCGCGAAGGCGGCCCGCCGGGGTGCGATGAGCCCACCCCAGCCGAGCAGGAACCACACCGCTCCGGTACCCCATACCGCCACGCCAGACAGGGTGGAGCTTCCGCTCAACTGCGCGGCCGCCGTACCTGCGGTGGCCAACAGCGCTGCAAACAACACCAATTGCTGAAGGACGGTCCGCAGCCACCACCACAGCGCGCCGGCGAGTGTGGCTGTGCCGGCGCTGGTCAAGAGCCCGACGTCCTCGCCTTGCCAGCCCAGCACGTCGTTGCCGAACACTGCCAGCAATGCGGCCGTTGCGGCGGTGGAGAGCAACCAGAGCACGGCATGAAGGCGGACGCCCGCAGCACCCAGCCGCTGCGGCACAGCGCTCCCCGCGGTCAGCAGCACCGCGGCCGCCCCGGCGACCACTGAGAGTCGACCGGACGTCGACAGGTCGGACCAGTACCGGTCAGCAAGAAGTCCGGCCGCGACCAGTATGACGACACCGCCGAGGTAGCCGAGTGCTTCGACCACCAGCGAGGTGCGCTCCTGATGAGCCGGGGGTGCGGCCAGGGCCGTCGGATAAGAGTCGAGCAGGCCGAGGTCGGCGCGCATCCGCTCGGCCTGGACCGCGGTGATGACTCCCTCGGTCACCCATCGCTCGATCAGCAGCGGCAGCTCGACCTCACGGTCGGGCAATGATTGCCTCATACCTCGACTATCGAACGCCACACGGGTGGCGCACAGAGTCCAAAGTCACCTCTGCCTGCCACCCTCCGGATCGCGTGCTACCGCGTGCGGGTGTCGTCGATCTCACCCATGGTTCTGCCCTCCGCCTGACCCTCAGGTTCCGTGATACATCGTGGTGCTGGCCAGCGGAGCCGGCGGACCGCAGCGGTGGTGGCCGAGGTCTGTGATGTCCGCTGCCGGGCGGTGCCCTCCGGCACGGTGCATCGGCTTGGGGCCCTGTCGATAAGGCGTTCACCCAGTGACTCCCGAAGCAGCAACCCGTGGAACTAAGTTGCTCATGGCATCAATGCCTTCCCGGCTGCGCTGAAAGGGTCTTCCGGCCCGATCCAGGGGACTTCGGTCCATGTCCTTGTCGACCGTTGATGCAGATGGTTGGGAAATGGAACGGACTCGTGCGGCCTACCTGCTCGTACGTCTGCCTGCGCCGTGCGGGTGCGTGCCTCATCAGCAGGGCGCGGCCTTCGGCCGTCCTCGCCGACGCCGATGAGTCTCCGGCAGAAGGCGGCCAAGCTGGTTTCGACGCCACGTAGACACGTGGGGCCGGCTGCGGTGTTGCTCGGCGTGATCGTGCTGGGTGCCGCGGGCGCTTACATGCTGCGGGGTGACGAGTCAGAAGCACCGTCCGGCACCCCGCCAACTCGCACCACACCAACGGTCGGTGGCGCCGTGAGCATGAGAGCACGTGCGCCTCTCACCGGCGTCCCCACGGACGACGCCCTGGACCGCCCAGCGATCACCGTGAAGATCTCCAACACGCCGGATGCGCATCCGCACCGCGGGCTCGGCGACGCCGACATCGTGTTCGTCGAACCCATCACCGCAGGGACCACCCGGCTTGCGGCGATCTTCCACTCCAAGCTGCCGGCACAGGTCGGTCCGGTGCGATCGCTGCGCCCGATGGATGCCGCACTCATCGGTCCGACGAAAGGCATCATCGCCAACACAATGGCTGACAAATGGGTTCTCGAGTACGTGGACCGGGTCGCCGACCTCGCGAATCTCGGAACGATGCGGGTGCCGCGCGGGACGTACCGGCTCGACGACAGCAGGCCAGCCCCGAATCATGTCTTCGCCCGCCCCGACAAGCTCCTGGCATTGACCGACCGTACCGAGCCGCCGGCACCGTACTTCAGGTACTCGGCCGGTATTGACCAGTCGACGGCGCAGCGCGAAGGCAAGCAGGCAACCTCAGCGACAGTTGGATACGGTGGCGTGGCAACAGCGACCTGGACGTACGACCGCCGCACCCGTCGATGGCTCCGCGCCGAGAAGTGGTCTGCCCATCTGATCGAGAACGTCGGTCAGGTTGCGGCCGCCAATGTCATCGTCCTGAGCGCCAAGCGCGACACCGGTTTCGCCGAGGCCAGACCCAGCATGACGATCCTGGATGTGTTCGGTGCCTCCGGACCGCTCCAACTACTCACCGGCGACAAGGTGGTCAGCGGACGCTGGAGCAAGGGCGGCGTCAACGAGCCCTTCAAGTTCGCCACCGCCGACGGTAAGCCACTGCTGCTCACCCCCGGTAACACGTGGGTCGAGTGCGCACTCACCGAGATGGCGGTCCACGTCCAGTAGAGACCTCGACGCCGACACCGCGCAGCGGATCCGGTCCCTCGTCAGCTCTCGCGCAATCTCTCGGCAGCATCCGTTGACCGCTCGCGCGACGCGGGGAGGGTAAGACAGATCACGTTCAGGTGAAGTCCGCGATTCTGTCCTCATCTTGGGCTTCGGGTTGCATGATTATGCCTGTGGATCACTCCGGAGATGTGGGTGCCCATCGTGCTGACGTGCGTCTGGAGTCTGAAGTGGTTGAATTCACCCCGGCGGAGCTGTCCGCGGCGGATACGTTCGCGGAGCTCGCGACCGAGTTGCATGGCTCGGTCGGTGTCGAGGAAACCGTCGAGGCGGTAGTGCAGTTCGCCTTGCAGGCGCTGACCTGCAGGTACGCCGGTGTAGTGCTGGTGACCCGTGGTGGCCGGCTGGAGATCGCCGCGGTGACGGATCCGGTAATCAAGATGGCCTATCAGTGGCAGATCGAGACCGGGGAGGGGCCGACGATCACCGCAGCGCGGGAACAGGTCCTGGTTCGGGTCCAAGATGCAGCGGAGGATTCGCGCTGGCCGCGCTGGGCCGAGATGATCACCGGTCTGGGAATCCGCAACGTGCTGCAGATGCCGCTGACGGTGGCCGGCCGAGCCGCTGGAGTGCTGAGCCTCTACAACACCGAGCCGGGCCGGTTCTCGGACGACGACGAGGCAGTGGCCCACATCCTGGCCCGACACGCCTCGATCGCGGTTGCGACGGCCCGGCACGAGGAAAACCTGGCCCAAGCAGTTGACGCGCGAAAGCTGGTCGGACAGGCAATGGGAATCTTGATGGAACGCTACGACCTCGACAGCGACAGGGCCTTCGAGGTGTTGAGGCGGTACTCCCAAGACGGCAACGTGAAGCTCCGCGATGTCGCGCAGCAGCTCATCGATACTCGAGCGCTGCCCACAAAGCCCCACCCGGCAACAACTCCTGGAGAGGCAGAACTACCGAGTGAGGAAGAGCCGGTTACCACGTAGCCCTCGGCGCATCGGACCCCCGGCGGCGGCGATAGCTGCGCGGAGCGGATCAGTCGCGGAGATACTCGGCGCGCCAGCGGAAGATGGTCGGATCGGCCGGACTGGGCCGGCGATCCAGTTGGATCAGACGGAGGTCGTCGGTGGCGAAGGCGTCGATCGCAGCCTTGGTCAGCGGCCATGGCGGTCCCACCACCTCAGCATCGCCGACCCCCTCTGGCCGGGCGGCGGCGATGACGAGCAGCGTGCCGCCCGGACCGACCTGAGCCGAGACCTGCTCGGTCGCGGCCGCCTGAAGCTCGATCGGCAATGCCTGCACGGTGTAGATCTCAACCACCAGGTCGAAAGACCGGCGCCACTCCGCGGGTGGGTCGAGTAGGTTCGCGGTCTGATAATGCACAGCGGAACCCGGGTGCGTCCGCTGCGCTGTCTCGATCGCGGTCGGAGAGATGTCGAAGGCGGTGGTCTGGTAGCCGAGGTCAGAAACCAGCTCAGCATCCCAGCCCGTGCCGGCGCCGACGACGAGAGCCCGCTTGCCTGTCCCGTCCGGCCGAGCTGTCGCGGCCCAATCCGCTAGCAGGACGTGTGCAGTGCCGCGGTCCCAGGGCACGACGGCCTGGCCATCCTCGGCCGCCAGGTACAGCTGCTCGAACCAGCTGGTCGGGTCGTTTCCGGCCAGTGACTCCCTCGCCAGTTGCCGTGCCGCGATGTCGGGGTCGGGCGCCTCATTGCTCATGCTTCGGGTCCTTCGCTGGCGTCGGGGGTGTGGATCGCCCGAACGGACTGGACAGTATCCACCTCGGCAGGGGTCTTGTCCTCGCGATACCGCAGCACCCGCGCGAACCGTAGCGCCATCCCGCCGGGATAGCGGGTGGAGGTCTGGACCCCGTCGAACGCGATCTCGACCACCACCTCGGGCCGGACGTAGACGGTGTAGTCGTCGCGACTGGCCTCGAGCTGCTGGAACTTCTCCGTCTGCCAGCGCAGCAGGTCGTCGGTCAGGCCCTTGAAGGTCTTTCCCAGCATCACGAACTCGCCTGTCTTCTCGTCGCGAGCGCCCAGGTGAAGGTTCGAGAGCCAGCCGGTTCGCCGGCCGTGGCCCCACTCGGCGGCCAGCACGAGCAGGTCCAGCGTGTGGGTCTGCTTCACCTTGACCCAGCCCGAGCCCCGGCGGCCTGCCTCGTACGGCACGGTCAGGGACTTCACCATCACGCCCTCGTGGCCGCGTTTGACCGCATCGGTGAAGAACGCCTCGCCGGCCACCGGGTCCGCGGTGACGAAGCGGGGGATCCGGCGCTCCTCCGGCACCAGCGAACTCAGCCACTCGTGCCGCTCGGTACTGTCCAGGCCGAGCAGATCGTGACCGTCGAGGTGCAAGATGTCGAAGAAGTACGGCGTCAGCGGCACGGTCTCAGGTCCGGTCGCCGCCCGGGTGGCAGTCCGCGAACCGGTCACCTGGAACGCCTCTGGCCGTCCGTCCTGGCGGAGCGCGATCAGTTCACCGTCGAGCACCACCTGCTGGCACTCGAGCTCAAGCACGGCGGTGACGACTTCGGGCACCCGGCCGGTGATGTCGTCGAGCGTACGGGTGTAGACCGTCACCTGGTCCCCGTCGCGGTGGGCCTGGATCCGGATGCCGTCGAGCTTCCACTCGATCGCCGCCGGTACGCCGGTCTTGGCCAGCGCCTCCGCGATGCTGGTGGCGGACTGCGCGAGCATCGGCTGCACGCCCCTGCCGATCTGGAGCCCGAACTTGTCCAGCCCAGCCTCACCCTCGGTCAGCACCGCCACCGCGACCGGTGCCGCAGCACCCCGCAGCATGGTGGCGGCGCGGATCTTCTCCAGCGGGATGCCGGTGGCCTTGCCGACCGCGTCGGCCATCACACCGTCGAGCGCGCCCTGCCGCAATTCGCCACCGACCAGCAGCCGGAGGAACTGCTGCTCCTCGGCGGTCGCCCGCGCGAAGAGCGCATCCACGCCCTCCCGGCGCTTGCCCTGCGAGCCTGTCCCGGCGATCACGGCCAACTCCGCGAAGGCGCGATCGACTTCCTCGACGGTCAGCGAGACAGTCGCGGCAGGCGCCGGCGCCACCGCCAACGTCCGCCACCCCACCCCGGTACGCCGCTGGCGCAGCTCGCCGGACAGGTACGTCACGACGATCTCGGTCTCCACCGGATCGGTCGCAGTGGTGAGCAGGGTGGCGATCAGGTCGGCCTTGGCCCGGCGGGACCGGGTCTGGCTGAGCGCGGCTGAGGTAGCCACTACATCGGCGAGCAACATGGAACCAGTCTTGCCCATCGCACCGACAAATCCCGCCGCTCCTCGGAACCGCCCGCACAG
>JAWWOY010000223.1:0-2876 GCA_033851195.1 Kribbellaceae bacterium
ATCGTCACCGTGTCCAGTGTCTCCGGCCGGGAGATCGACTTCGCCGCCGGCCCGTACGGCACCTTCAAGGCAGCCATCGTTCACTACACCCAGGGGCTTGCCTACCAGCTTGCCGCCAAGGGCATTCGAGCCAACACTATTTCGCCCGGTAACACGTATTTCCCGGGCGGCGTGTGGGAGAACATCGAAGAGCAGAACCCTGAGCTCTACAGCCAGGCTCTCGCGTTGAACCCGACCGGCCGGATGGCGCGGCCTGAGGAGATCGCCCGCGCTGCGGTCTTCCTGGCCAGCCCGGCTGCGAGCTTCGTCACCGGCACGAACCTCGTCGTCGACGGCGCCCTGACCCGCGGTGTGCAGTTCTGAGGCAGCCGCTCAGGCCTCTGATCTGCTGGCTGCTCCGGGGGTGATCAGTCCGGTTTCGTAGGCTACGACGATGGCCTGGGCGCGGTCGCGCAGGTTGAGTTTGGACAAGATCCTGGCCACGTGGGTCTTCACGGTCGTCTCGCTGAGTTGGAGTCTCGCGGCGAGTTCGGCGTTGCTCAGTCCCTTGGCCAGGAGTCGGAGGACCTCGAGCTCGCGGGGTGTCAGCGTCGAAAGGTCGCGGTGCAGGGTTGCGGCCTGGTCGTCGTGAGGTGCGAAGCGCTCGACGAGGCGGCGGGTGATGGTCGGGGCGAGTAGCGCGTCGCCGGCACGCACCAGATGGACCGCGGCGACCAGATGTTCGGGGGAGACGTCTTTGAGAAGGAATCCGCTGGCACCTGCGGCGAGGGCGGCGTACACGTACCGGTCGAGATCGAAGGTGGTCAGGATAACGATGCGCGGCGCGGTCACGGCGCCGGACAAGATACGCCGGGTGGCTTCCAGCCCGTCGATCCCGGGCATCCGGATGTCCATCAGCACCACGTCAGGGCGGGTCCTGCGGACCGCATCGATCGCTTGCGCGCCATCGGCTGCCTGGCCGACGACCTCGATCCCGTCCGCGGCCAGGATCATCGCGAAGCCGGTGCGGACCAGTGCTTGATCGTCAGCGATCACCACCCGCGGCGGCTCGGTCACGGTTCCTCCATCGGTATCAAGGCGCGCACCCGGTATCCGCCGGTGGGAAGGTTGCCAGCGTCCAGGGTGCCCCCGTAGACAGCAAGCCGTTCCCGCAGGCCGATCAGCCCTCGGCCGCTGCCGGAGCGGGCCGACACCGCAGGTGTGCCGCCAGTGTCGGCCACCTCCACCCGCAGCACGCGGGGAGCGTAGTCGATGGAGATCTTCACGCTGGCGCCGACAGCGTGCTTGACCGTGTTGGTCAGCGCCTCCTGGACCACTCGGTACGCCGCCAGGCCAATGCCAGCCGACAGCGGAGCGGGAGGGCCGGTGACGGTCAGTTCGACGGAAACGCCGGTGTCGCGAACCCGGGCGGCCAGCGCCGCCACCTGGTCAAGGCCCGGTGGCGGGGCGAGGTCTTCCGCCCTCTGGTCGGCGTTGTCGCCGTTGAGGGTCAGCAAGCCCATGACGTGGCGCAGATCAGTCATCGCTGCGCGCCCGCCGGACTCGACGGCTAGCAGCGCCTCGTGGGCCTTCTCGGGCGCCGCCTGCATGACCGTGCGGGCCGCACCGGCCTGCACCACCATCACGCTCACATTGTGGGTGACCACATCGTGCAGTTCCTGCGCGATCCGGGAACGTTCCTGATCCACTGCCAGCCGCGTCGCCGCTTCCTGCTTCGCTTTCAGAGCCCGAACTCGCTGCTTCCAGGAGTGGATCGCGACTCCGGCCAGGATCAGGAACGCGAGTGTGACGACGCCGGGCCGGATGGAGGGCACACTCGCCTTGTGGGCCCCCACGATCAACCCGGCGCCCACCAACGCGCTCGCCATCGCGACTACCTGGTACCTGCTGTACATCGCTGCGCTGCAGGCCGCGATCATGCAGGCGGTGAAGGTAAGCGTGGGGTCGAAGCCCGGGCTCAGGTGGTACAGCTGGGACGCGCCGATCACGACCCAGAATGCCGCGAGCGGATACCGCCTGCGCGCGACCAGCGGCAACGCAGTCAGGACAGCCAGGACCAACTGCCACGGGTGGACAGCTCCGTAGTGCTGGAGGAGCGGACCGGCAGCGGCGGGCGGTAAGGGCAGGCCGTCTGGCGTCGGGGCGTCGGGGCCGTTTCGGTTCAGTGTGTCGACCACCGTGCCCACAGCCAGAGCGAAGGCGAGGATCGCGTCGGCTGTCCAGGCCCAACGGGACAGGCGCGGCGGCTGGCTCGTGGTACGCCGCAGCGTGGCGACGCCGAGGTTCCATCGGTCAGCGATCCCTGTTCTGTTCACCGGTCCAGTCTCACAAGGCACCGGGGCCGCCACATCCATCCCGATGACCATTTGATCTACATCGCAGGGACGACCCGCTGCGCCGATCCGCCTGGCGAAGGAGCGGAGTTCGTCACCGCGGACGACGCGCCGGACATCGAGCCGCTCTTAGCGTCGGCGTCGTATCAACACCGACCTGAACCGTGGAGGGCCCGTGACCGCGCCGATCATCCAGATCCGCGATGTGAGCAAGAAGTACGACGAAGGGCCGCCGGCTCTAGCCGGCTTGAATCTGGAAGTGCGCGCCGGCGAGGCGCTGGCCGTGCTCGGCCCGTCGGGTAGCGGCAAGTCGACCCTGCTCAACCTGATCGCCGGGCTGGACAAGCCGAGCGAGGGCAGTGTCACCGTGGACGGGCTTCGGATAGACGAGTTGACCGAGACCGCCTTGGCGAAGCACCGGCGGGAACGGATCGGCATGGTCTTCCAATTCTTCAACCTGCTGGACGACCTGACTGTCGCCGACAACGTGCTGCTGCCGGCCCAGCTGGCCGGGATGCCGCGAGGGGAGGCCAGCATCCGCGC
>JAWWOY010000285.1:0-9874 GCA_033851195.1 Kribbellaceae bacterium
TGGAGATGCTGGCGGTTCGAGCTCCGGGCGTACGGGTGGCGGGGATCTCGGCCGGGCTACACGTGCTGCTCGAGGTACCGGGTGATGCGCAGGACATGGTCGACCGGGCCGCTCGTCAGGGGCTGGCGCTGACGGCGCTTGATCACTACCGCTTCCGGCCGGACCCGTTCGCACGCCAGGCCTTGGTGGTGGGCTACGGAACGCCCGACCACTCCTACACCGGAGCCCTCGACCTCCTCTGCCAAGTCCTCGGCGTCTAGCTAGTGTGGGATGACCTGGGTAGCCTGGGGTGTCCTCGGGGCAGACTGCCGTTCGACTCATAGGTTGAGGGGCGGCGCGGTGCCGCCCCCAGCTTCCCTGGAGGTGGACCCATGAAGTACATGTTCCTGCTGCAAACCGCCGATGATGGCCCGCCGGAGCAGGGAACGCCCGAGGCGGCACAGCTATACGCCGAGTACCGCGTGGCTATCGATGCCATGGCGCAGGCCGGTGTGCTGCTCGAGTGCGCACCGTTGCAGGGCGCCTCGCTGGCCACCACGGTGCGGGTGCGCGACGGGCAGACGATGCTCACCGACGGGCCGGCGGCCGAGCTCAAGGAACAGGTCGGCGGGTACACGTTGGTCGACTGCGCCGACCTCGAGGAGGCGTTGATGTACGCCGCGATGCTGCCGGCGGCCAAAACGGGATCGGTGGAGGTCCGGCCGGTCATCAAGACGCAAGCCCCGTCCGAGCAAGCCCCTGCGGCCGTGGCGGCGTCCTGATCGAGAAGGAACTGCGCGAGCACTGGTGGGCCGCGGTCGCCAGCGTCACCCGAGCAACAGGTGACCTGGCGACCGCCGAGGACGCGGTCCAAGAGGCTTGCATTGCCGCCCTGACCCGATGGTCGGCTGACGGTGTGCCGGCCAGTCCGAGGGCATGGCTGATCAGCACAGCCAGGCACAAGGCGTTGGACCAGATCCGGCGAGAGGTGCGGCGGGACGCCAAGGAGGCGGCGGCGGTGCGCGAGCTGGACCTGCCGATGTCGCGGGGAGAGGTAGCGACCGAGGTGGCGCCGGAGGACCAGCTAGGTCTGATCTTCATGTGCTGCCATCCAGTGCTCGACGCCGAGGCCCGGGTCGCACTGACCCTGCGGGCGGTGTGCGGACTGACGGCGGCGGAGGTCGCCGCGGTGTTCCTCGTCTCCGAGCCGACGATGGCCAAGCGGCTGGTGCGGGCGCGGCGGAAGATCCGCGACAGTGGCGTCCAGCTGGCCGCGCCGGCGCCGGAGGTGCTCGCCGATCGGCTCGACTCGGTGCTCCGTGTCGTGTATCTCGTGTTTACCCAGGGGCACCGAGCCAGTTCTGGCCCCCGGCTCGTCCGCGAAGAGCTGTGTGACGTGGCGATCTCGCTGGCCCGAACGCTGATGGTCCTGCTCCCGGGTGAGCCGGAGGTGACCGGGCTGCTCGCCCTGCTCCTGCTGACTGACGCTCGCCGCGCTGCCCGAACCGACGACGCCGGCGAGATCCGGCTGCTCGAGGAACAGGACCGCAGCCGCTATGACCCGGTGTTCGTCGCCGAAGGGGAGGTGCTGCTCGAGCGTGCGCTGCGCTCAGGTCTTCCCGGGCCGTACCAGGTTCAAGCGGCGATCGCCGCCTGCCACACCACTGCCCGCACTGCTGCCGATACCGACTGGCGGGAGATCGCTGCGCTATACGGCGAGTTGCTGCGCTACGAACCCAGCCCGGTGCACGAAGCCAACCGCGCGATCGCGGTCGCGATGGCCGAAGGGCCGTCCGCCGGGTTGGTCATCCTGGACGCCGTCGCCCATCACCCCCAGTTGGCTCGCTGGCCAGCGCTGCACGTCGCCCGCGCCGACCTGCTGCAGCGCCTCGGGCGCGACCACGACGCCGTCTCCGCCTACCAGACGGCACTACAGCTCGACCCCGCCCACGCCGAACGAGCCTTCATCCAGAAGCGGATCAGCCAGCTCACGGCCGGGGGAGAGCAGCGAGGGTGAGGCGTTAGTGGTGTGTCTGGCTCGGGACACTAACTCCGGCGCCGCGAGCCCACGAAGTCCAGGGCCTCGTTGGCCAGGGCCAGCCACGTCTCCTCGTCGTCGGCGACGACAGTCAGCCACTCCTTCATGGGACGGCCCTTGCCGGCATCGAACGGGCCGCCGGTCCTGCTTCCGATCAGGGCGTCGACCCGCTCGCGCGGGAGCTTCAGCACGAGCCGGCCGCCGGAGAGCATCGCGAAGATCGAGCCGTTGACCTTCAGCGCGGACGAGCCGAATCCGCGCTGGGGCGACTCGCCAGGCAGGCTGACACCAGGGCGACCGACGAACTCCTCGACCAGTGCGGCGAAACGTTTCATGGGGTCCATACGCAGAGTCTGAACGGTGCCGACCACTTAGTGGTCGGCACCACTTAGCGACGGAGCTTACGAAGGATGTCGGTGAGGTGGGTGCGTTCCGCTTCGCTGAGAACGCTGAAGTAGGCCTCGGCCTCGGCGTCGCGGTGGGAACGGATCGCCTGGCCGACACGAGTGCCTTCGTCGGTCAGCGCTACCAGCGTCGCACGTCGGTCCTGAGGGTCGGGACGCCGTTCGACGAGTCCGCGATCTTGCAGGCCGTCGACCACTTCGGTGGTCGAGCGTGCCGCGATCCGCAGGCGGTCGGAGAGCTCACTGAGTCGCATCGCCCCGTGGCGGGTGAGTACGCCGAGCGCGCGCGAGTGCGACGGCGCGACATCCCACGGGGCCAGGGTCTCCCGCCGCAGCTGCCGCAACTGACGAGCGACTCCCCAGAACGCCTCCGAGAGAGTCTCTTCTTCGTCATCGGCCATGGGGAATACGCTATCAGCCGGTCGTGTTGTATCCTCATAGTGAGGTTACCTCAACATACAGAAACGGAGCTTCCCTTGGAGAACGACAAGTTGGAACGAGGTCGCCAGTCAGGCGGCCGGAAGTCAGTCACCGCCGCCGAGAAGGCGCAGGCACGCGAGGTGTCGCTGGGCCGCATCGGGCGGCTCTTCACGCCCCATCGGTGGTCGCTCGCCATCGTCACCGCGATCATCGTGGCATCATCCGTGGTGGCGATGGCGTCGCCGTTCCTGCTGCGCGCGGTCATCGACACCGCGCTGCCGCGGAAGAACCTGACCCTCCTGGTCTGGTTGGTGATCGGCATGGTCGCCGTCGCCGCCGTGACCTCAGCCTTCGGCGTCGTCCAGACCTGGATCAGCACCCGGGTCGGCCAGCAGGTCATGCACCGGCTGCGGACCGACGTCTTCGCCCACCTGCAACGCCAGTCGATCGCCTTCTTCACCCGCACCCGCACCGGCGAGGTGCAATCGCGCATCACCAACGACATCGGAGGCATGGAGCCGGTCGTCACGTCGACGGCTACCTCCATCGCGTCCAACCTCACCACGGCGGTCGCCACCGCCGTCGCCATGGTCGCATTGTCGTGGCAGCTGTCGCTCATCTCGCTCGTCGTGATGCCGCCATCCATCTACCTGACTCGCAAGGTCGCCCGGATGCGACGGGCCATCACCGCGCAACGGCAGCGGGAGCTGGCCGATCTCAACGTCACGGTCGAGGAAGGCCTGTCGATCAGCGGCATCCAGCTCAGCAAGACGATGGGCACCGCAGCGTCGCTGATCGAGCGCTTCGCCGCATCGTCGGCCCGGCTGATCGATCTGGAGCTCCGCTCGGAGCTGGCCGGTCGTTGGCGGATGGCCTCGATGAGCGTCATCTTCGCCGCGATCCCGGCGATCATCTACCTGAGCGCCGGTCTGCCGATGACCGCCGGAACCATGACCATCGGCACCCTGGTCGCCTTCACCACCCTGCAGTCCGGGCTGTTCCGGCCGCTCATGGGGCTGCTCAACGTCGGCGTCGATCTCACCAGTTCGCTGGCCCTGTTCGCGCGGATCTTCGAGTATCTCGACCTGCCGATCGAGGTGAACGACCCGGCCGATCCGGTCGAGGTCGATCCGGGTCGAGTCGACGGTCACGTGCGCTTCGAGGACGTGACCTTCGCCTACCCGGGCAGCGAGACTGCCGCGGTGGCCGGCGTCAGCCTGGACGTGCCCGCGGGTACGACGTTGGCGCTGGTCGGTGAGACCGGCTCGGGCAAGAGCACGCTCGCCTCGCTGGTCGCGCGCCTCTACGACCCGACCAGCGGACGCGTCACCATCGACGGCATCGACGTGCGCGACATACGGCTGGCGGATCTTGCCGCCGTGGTCGGCGTCGTCAGTCAGGAGACCTATCTGCTGCACACCACGGTGCGCGAGAACCTGCGCTACGCCAAGTTCGACGCCACCGACGCCGAGATCGAGGAAGCGGCCCGGGCCGCGCAAGTGCACGAGTTGATCGCCGGGCTCCCGGACGGCTACGACACCATGGTCGGATCTCGCGGACACCGCTTCTCCGGAGGTGAGAAGCAGCGGATCGCCATCGCCCGCACGCTGCTGCGCAACCCGCGCGTACTTGTCCTGGACGAGGCCACCAGTGCCCTGGACACCGAGACCGAGCGGGCGGTCCAGCAGGCGTTCGACCTGCTCGCCAAGGGTCGTACCACCATCACCATCGCGCACCGGCTCTCGACGGTGCGCGACGCTGACCAACTCGTCGTGATCGACCATGGGCGGGTCATCGAGTCGGGAACCCATGCCAGTCTGGTCGATGGCAACGGCCGCTACGCCAGGCTGGCCACCTGATCTTGGGATCATCCACAGGTTCGACGATTCCGGTCACGATCCGCTCACTGCCGTGGGCAAGGTCTCGGCCCGGTCGGCCGGGGTCAGGTCGGAGGTCGCCGCGCCGCCGCCGTCGGACCGATCGGCCTGGGGGCGTCTGGCCGGCGCTTTGGCGGCAATCGTGTACACAGCAGACGCCGCGACCAGCACGGCACCCTGGACCACGTACTGGTAATTCGACCCGAGGTTCAGCATGTTGAACCCATTCGACAACGTGAACAGGACGACGGTACCGAGGACCGACTTGGCCACGAAACCGGCGCCACCGAACAGCGACGTGCCGCCGAGGATGGCCGCCGCGATCACGGTGAGTTCGGTACCGGTGAGCCCGTTCGGGTCGACCGAGTTGAACCGCCCCGCGTACAGCAGACCCACCCCGGCCGAGGCCAGCCCGGTCAACACGAACGGCGCCATCTTGTAGAGATCGACATTGATGCCCGACAGCCGTGCCGCCTCGGCATTGCTGCCGACTGCGTAGAGGTTGCGACCCGGCACCAGGAAACGCAGTGCCGCCGCGACGCCGACTGTCACCCAGATCATCAACCAGACCGGCAGCGGCTGAGTCAGCAGGGCGGGCGCGATCACAGCGATCACCACCAGCAGCACGGCACACGCGATCAACGAGAGGAAGAATCCGTCCAGTGGCGGAGCGTTCTCCTCGTTCAGGCGGCGCAGCCGGATGCCGGCAAGCACCAGAAGCAGCACGCCGCCCAGCACCGCCACCAGTGGCGGAATCTGGTATGCGCTGCTGTCCAGCGCGACCAGGGCTCGGGAATGGGCCGTCACGCTTTCGCCGTTGAGCGCGATCAGCACGATCCCGCGTACCGCGGTCATGCTGCCGAGAGTGACGATGAAGGCGTTGACGCCGATCTTTTGCACGAGCACCGCGTTGATGGCGCCGACCGCGACCCCGACAGCGAGCGCAAGGACGACCGCCGGCACGGTGCCGATGGTGTCGATCGTCTTCAGGGCCAGGGCCGCCGAGAGAGCCGCCACCGAGGCGACAGACAGGTCGAAGTTGCCCGAGATCAGGACGACGGTCATGAACACCGCCAGGATGGCGTCCGGCGCTGACTGACTGAGGATGTTCGACACATTCACGGTCGACAGGTATGGCGGCAGGTGCTTGGCCGTAGTGGCGATGACCAGCACCAGCACCAGTAGCAGTAGGGCGTAGACCACTCCTGCGCGCTGCGGCCGCAGCCCAGTGAATGCCGGACGGATCCGGGCCAGCGCGGCCGCCTTCATGACAACCCCCCTGCCGCGGCCGTCAATTCGGCCACCGACACCTCGTCGCTCGCGTAGCCGCCGGTGACCGCGCCGCGGTTCATCACCACAACCCGGTCAGCCACGCTGAGCAGCTCCTCGAATTCCGAGAGCACCACGACAATCCCCATTCCCCGAGCCGCAAGCGCCCGGATGAGCATGATCAGATCTGCCTTCCCGCCGACATCGACCCCGGCCGTCGGCTCGTCCAGCAACAGCACCGCATGCGTCTTGTAGATCCATTTGGCGAACACGACCTTCTGGGCGTTGCCGCCGGACAGATCGCGGACCGGGGTGTCGATCGACGGCGCCACCACACCGAGTTCGGCGCAGGCCTTCGCGGCCCGGGCGCGTTCGCGGGACGGGAGGAGCCGCCGAAAGCGGCCGGACAGGTTGCCGAGATCGGCGAGCGAGACGTTGCGCCAGATCTCCCAGTCGCCGATGAGTCCCTGCCCCAGCCGGTCCTCCGGGACGAAGGCGACACCGCGCTTCATCGCTGCGGCCGGCCCGCCTGACAGCGGCTGCCCGTCGACGACTATCTCGCCGGCGACCCGACGGTCAGCCCCGAAGATCGCCTTGAGCAGTTCGGTGCGGCCGGAGCCGAGCAGCCCGGCCAGGCCGACGATTTCGCCGCGCCGAACGGTCAGGTCGACCGGTTCGGCCATCGCGGCCGAACGCAGGCCGCGCACTTCGAGCACTGCCTCTCCGGGCGGGAGCGATTCGTGGGTGTTCTCGATCGCGCGGAGCCGGTTGCCGACGATGCCGGCCACCATGCGCTCCTCGGTGAGCTCGTCGGCGCCGAAAGAGTCGACCAGGGCGCCGTCACGAAGCACGCTGACCACGTCGGAGATCTCGGAGACCTCATTGAGGAAGTGCGATACGAAAACCACCGCGACCCCGGTGCCGGCGAGCCGCCGAGCCGCGCCGAGCACGCCCGCTCGTTCTGCCGGGGTGATCGAGGCGGTCGGTTCGTCCAGCAGGATCAGTTGCGGCCGCCGGGCCAACGCCCGCAGGATCGACACCATCTGGCGGTCACCGATCGATAGGCCGGCCACGACCTCGTTCGGGTCGATCCTGAAGTCGATGCTGGTACAGAGCTCGGCGAAATCGGCCTGCCGATTGCGGGGGCTCCAGATGGCGCCGGCGCCGGCGCCGAGGTAGACGTTCTCCAGCACCGTCAGTGCGGGCGACACCGGGCTCTGCTGGTGGACGACGGCCACGCCGGCCGCCTGCGCGTCGGCTGGGCGCCGCCAATCGACCGGTTCGCCCTGCCAGCGCAGGGTGCCGGTGGTTGGCCGCTGCGCGCCCGCAATGATCTTGATGAGAGTGGACTTGCCGGCGCCGTTCGCGCCCACCAAGCCGTGTACCTGCCCGGGTCGCAGGTGCAGAGAGACACCCTTGAGCGCATGAGTGCCCCCCGGATAAACCTTGCTGACCTTGTCGATCTCCAGGCCCGCCGGTGCGGACGAGCGGGATCCGCCCGTCCGCACCGAGGTAGTCTCCGCTCCTACCACTGCGGCACGCACTGGGCGACGTTGGCCTTGGTGACCGTCGGGATGTCATAGCTCAGCACCGTCTTCGGTGCCGCCGCCTTGCCAGTGATCTGCGCGTACAGAGTGTCGAAGGCCTTCGCGCCCTCGTCGACCGGCTTGAAGCAGACGTCGCCGTAGATCGATCCGTCCTTGATTCCGTCGATACCGATCTTCGCGCCGCCGTTGCCGAGAATCTTGGCCTGCGAATGCACCGCCGCCACCGCCTTGGCGCAGCCGGCGGCCATGTCGTCAGACAGGGCGTAGAAGAGGTTGACGTCCGGGTGTGCGCTCAGGATGCCCTGGCAGGCAGCCTGACCCTTCTCCGCGGTCCAGTCACCGGGCTGCGTGGCCACGATGCTGAAGCCGCCGGAAGCCAGGTCGGACTTGAAGCCTGCGGTCCAGGTGGTGTTCTCCAGGAAGCCGGAGGCCCCGGTGATGATGGCGACCTTGCCGCCGGAAGGCAGCGCCTGCTTGGCCAGGGTGGCCTCTTCGTGCCCGACCGTGTCGGCGCTCTCGTTGATGGTGAACGACAGTTTGTCGTAGGGGGCGGTCGCCGGGCCGGTGCCGACGGTGCCGTGCACCGAGGCGATCGGGATGCCGGCGGCGGCAGCGCCATCGACCATCGCCTGCGCCGGTCCGGGTGAGTTCGGCACGATCAGGATGCCGTTCACCTTCTGTGCGATCAGGTCCTGAATATCGCTGCCCTGCTTCTGGACGTCACCCTTCGAATCGAGCACGACCAACTTCGCGCCGAGCTTGTCGGCTTCCTGCTGGGCGCCCTTGGCCAAGCCGACCGGGAAAGTCACGGCCATGGTCTGGTTCGACAAACCGATGACCACCTGGGTGGGCGCCTTGCCGCTCGAAGAGGTTGTGCCGGATGTTGATGAGCTGGCGGCGGAGCAAGCGGCCAGCAGGGCGACGGCAAGCCCGGCCGCGCCGAGCTGCACCGCGAGACGGGTACCTGTCACAGATTTCACCCTTCGTGCGTTGACGTTCATGGGAGGCAGTTCACAGGGAGCTCACAACTTCCTATAGGATCTATGATGCCCGATCATCAGGTTCAAACCGTGTGGTGTCAAGACCCCGAAACCTTGGCGTGATCAGGCCGTAACCAACAACTGCCGCAAGAGTGTTGTCGATCGGATGCCATGCGTCAGGGGTCAGGAAACTTTGCTTTGCGCTCGGTAAGATCAGACTTCATATAGGATCGAGGGCATGACTGCAGTGCAGACGACTACCGTCGGCTCCCCGTTCGGCAGTGTCAACGCACCTCGTCGATCGGTCCTGGCCGACGAGATCTACGAAATTCTCAAGTCCAAGCTGATGGACAACGTCGTCGAACCGGGCGCCAGGTTGTCCATCGACGGGCTGTCCCGCGACCTCAAGGTCTCTGCCACCCCCATCCGGGAGGCCTTGGCGCGGCTGGAATCGGACGGCCTGGTAACGAAAAAGGCGCATCACGGCTACACGGCCGCGCCGTTGATCGACGCCCGGACGTTCGACGAACTGTTCCGGATGCGGCTCCTGCTCGAACCGGCGTGCGCCTCGTGGGCCGCTCAGGTCGCGACGCCACGGCAGATCATCGGCATGGAGGATCTCATTGCCGAGATGAAGCAGCCGCTGTCCGGCGACGGCTACGAAAGCTACAAGGCTTTCGCCTCTCAGGACGCCGCCTTCCACGTCGCGATGGCGATCGCCACTGGCGTCGGCTTGATGGTCGAGACCTTGGAGCGACTCCGTCCCCATGCGCAGCTGTACCGGCTGTACTACACGATCGGGATAGCCGACGAGACCATTCGCGAGCACGAACGGGTGCTCGAGGCAGTCACCCGGCGCGACGAGGCCGGCGCCGCGCAGGCGATGAGCGCACACCTGACCGCGTCCCAGGCCCGCCTCGCCGGTGCGCTCGGCCAGCCCGAGACAGACTGACCGAATACAGACTGACCGAATACAGACTGACCGAATACAGACTGACCGAATACAGGCTGACCGAACGCAGTCTGCGCGGCGCTCAGCGGGTGGCCTGGGCCAGGGCGGCGATATCGGCTGGGCCGACTCGGCAGCAGCCGCCCACGAAGCGTGCTCCGGCGGTTGTCCAGCCTTTGCCCAGGGTCATGCTGTTCGATGCTCCGCCGGTCCAGCGGCGATTGGCCGCGTCCCAGGCCTCGCCGCTGTTCGGGTAGGCGACAGCAGGCTTCCCGGTCACCCCGACCGCGATCTCGACAGCAGCCTGTACGTCGCTTGGCGCGCAGCAGTTGATGCCGACGGCAACGATCGGCGTACTCTGTGCCGCCACGGCGAATGCGTCCTCCAGGGACTGCCCGGCGCGAGTGCGGG
>JAWWOY010000312.1:0-6314 GCA_033851195.1 Kribbellaceae bacterium
GCTCGGCCCCCGTGCTCCGCGTGGTCGCCGAGCACGCCGACCTGTGGAACATCCCCGGCGGCGACATCGACGACGCCGTCCGCCGCAGCGCATTGCTGGACCGCTACTGCGCCGAGATCGGGCGCGATCCCGCCTCCGTCACCCGCTCGATCCACCTGCCAATCTCCTACGACCAGCCCAGCATCACCCAGGACGCGATCGGCAATGCGATCGACGCCGGCTTCCAGCACATCGTCCTCGGACTGCCAGCGCCCTACCCCGCCAACGTCGCACAGTGGGTCACCGAGGAGCTCATCACCACATCGGCCTATACCCCAGTTGCGCCGGCTTGATCTCGCCCCAAGCGCCTTCGGGGTTCCCAGTCGGGATCAGCTGCGGCGTGACCCGGGGTGGTAGAAGATCAGGCCTGGCCGGGCAGGTTCGACCAGTAGCGTGGCTGCTTCAGCGCGTCCATTCGGTCCAGCCGGAACCGTCGAGGTCCAGTGGGTGGGCGGACGCGAAGGCGATCTCCTTTGGGGCAGGTAGCCTCCTTCCTCGTGCGCTTTTCGGCTCTTTCCCACCTTGAGTGTCCCAAGTGCGGTCTCACTCCGTCTGCCGACCAAGTCATCGGCGTCTGTGAGTGCGGCTCGCCGCTGCTGGCCAGGTACGACCTGGACGAGGTCCGGGCCGGCCTGACCAGGGACCAGTTGGCCGCGCGAGCACCTGATCTCTGGCGCTATCACGAGTTGCTGCCGGTCCGGTCGCCGGAGAACGTGGTCAGCCTCGGCGAGGGTATGACCCCGCTGCTCCAGTTGCCGTCGTACGGCCGTGAGCTCGGCGTGCGCCGGCTGCTGATGAAGGACGAGGGGCTGATCCCGACCGGGTCGTTCAAGGCGCGCGGTGCGGCGGTCGGAGTCTCCCGGGCCTACGAGCTCGGCGTACGGAAGATCGCGATGCCGACGAACGGCAACGCGGGCTCGGCCTGGGCGACGTACGCGGCCCGCGCCGGGATGGAGAGCCTGATCGCGATGCCGATCGCGGCGCCGGAGATCTGCCGGCGCGAGTGCACGATCATCGGGGCCGAGCTGCATCTGATCGACGGGCTGATCGGTGACGCGGGCGCCTTCGTTCGTGCGCAGCTGGCGCAGCGGGAGGGCTACCAGGACGTCTCGACGCTGAAGGAGCCGTACCGGATCGAGGGCAAGAAGACGATGGGCCTGGAGATCGCCGAACAGCTCGGCTGGAAGCTCCCGGACGTCATCCTCTATCCGACCGGTGGCGGCGTCGGGCTGATCGGCATCTGGAAGGCGCTCGCGGAGCTGGCCGAACTGGGCTGGGTGCAGGGGCCGATGCCGCGGCTGGTCGCGGTTCAGGCGAGCGGGTGCGCGCCGATCGTGCAGGCGTACGAGAAGGGTCTGCCCGAGAGCGAGCCATGGCCGGACGCGCAGACCGTTGCCTTCGGCATCACCGTGCCGAAGGCCCTCGGCGACTTCCTCGTGCTGCAGGCGGTGGCTGAGACGGAGGGCTGCGCGATCGCGGTCGACGACGCCGAGATCCTTGCCGCGCAACGCCGGCTGGCGCAGTTGGAGGGAGCCTTCATCTGCCCCGAAGGCGCCGCCAACTTCGCCGCCGTACGCCGCCTCCGCGAGTCCGGCTGGATCTCAGCCGACGACCAGGTGATTGCCCTCAACACCGGCTCCGGCCTCAAATACCCCGAAACCGTCCCGCTCTGATCCGTTGCGTCCGAAGAACCTTGCGCTATAACCCCAGGTTTTTCGGACGCAACAGCAGTAGGAAAGGGGAGGTCAGGCCTGGCCGCGGCGGACGGCGAGGATGTGGCAGGGGTCGCCGTTGGGGTCGAGCCTGAGGTAGTTCTGCCGACCCCAGCGCCAGGTCGCACCGCTGATCTCGTCGTACACGGTGAAGGTGTCCTCGGGGCGCATCCCGAGCGCGGCCATGTCCAGGTGGACCAGCGATTCGCGGACCGAGTGCGGGTCGGTGTTGACCACCACGATCACGGTGTCGCTGTGGCCGTCCGGGCCGGTGACGCGCTTGGAATAGCACAGAAGCGCATCGTCATCGACCGCGTGCAGGCTCAGGTTGCGCAGTTGCTGCAGGGCCGGGTGCCGGCGGCGGATGGTGTTCAGCAGCGTCAGGTACGGCGCCAGGCTGCGGTCCTCGGCCTCGGCGGCGTCCCAGTCTCGCGGCCGGAGCTGGAACTTCTCCGTGTCCAGGTACTCCTCGGACCCGGGCCGCAGCGCCACATGCTCGAAGAGTTCGTAGCCCGCGTACACACCCCAAGCGGGGGAGGCGGTCGCAGCGAGCGCGGCGCGGATCTTGAACGCGCCCGGCCCGCCGTACTGCAGGTACGCGGTCAGGATGTCAGGCGTGTTCACGAAGAAGTTCGGCCGCAGGTAGTGCGCGGTCTCCTTCGTCAGCTCCTGCAGGTACTCCTCCAGCTCCCACTTCTCGTTGCGCCAGGTGAAGTACGTGTACGACTGGTGGAAGCCGACCTTGGCCAGTTCGCGCATCATCGGCCGCCGGGTGAACGCCTCGGACAGGAAGATCACGTCCGGGTCGGTCTTGCGGACCTCGCCGAGCAGCCACTCCCAGAAGTTGACCGGCTTGGTGTGCGGGTTGTCGACCCGGAACACGGTGACGCCGTGCGAGATCCACAGCTTCACGATCCGCAGCACCTCGGCGTAGATGCCCTCGGGGTCGTTGTCGAAGTTGATCGGGTAGATGTCCTGGTACTTCTTCGGCGGGTTCTCCGCGTACGCGATCGAGCCGTCGACGCGGACGTTGAACCATTTGGGGTGTTCCTGCACCCACGGGTGGTCGGGGGAGGCCTGCAGGGCCAGGTCGATCGCCACCTCCAGGCCGAGCTCGCGGGCCCGCGCGACGAACGTGTCGAAGTCCTCGAAGGTGCCCAGCTCCGGGTGGATCGCGTCGTGCCCGCCTTCGGCCGAACCGATCGCCCAGGGCGAGCCGGGATCGCCCGGCTTCGGGTCGAGGGTGTTGTTCGGGCCTTTGCGGAAGGACTTGCCGATCGGGTGGACCGGTGGCATGTACAGCACGTCGAAGCCCATCGCGGCGACCGCGTCGAGTCGCTTCGCCGCAGTCTTGAAGGTGCCCGACCTCCAGGTCTGGCTGGCTTCGTCGTACGTCGCGCCCTCGGAGCGCGGGAAGAATTCGTACCAGGAGCCGTAGAGCGCGAGCTTCCGGTCGACCCAGACGGGGAAGGTTTCTGACGAGGTGATCAGTTCGCGCACGGGGTAGCGGCCGAGTGCTGACCGCACCTGCGGGGAGATACCGGCAGCCAGCCGGGCCTCGGGTGGCAGCGCGCCGTTGGCCAGGGCCTGCGCGGCATCGTTCAGCGTTGCCCGGTCGACCCGCACAGCAGGCGGTACGCCGGCAGCGGCGCGGTCGAAGAAGGCGGCACCATCTGCGAACATCAACTCGACGTCGATACCGGCCGGGATCTTGATCTCCGCGTTGTGCCGCCAGGTGCCGTACGGGTCGCTCCAGCCCTCGACCGCGAAGGTCCAGGCGCCCTGCTCGTTGAGCGTGACGTCGACGGTCCAGCGGTCCGTGCCCTGGCCGACCGGGGTCATCAGCATCCGCCGCGTCTGACCGGTGGGCGAGGTCAGGACGACGTTCGCGTTCACCGCGTCGTGGCCCTCGCGGAACACCGTGGCCGCGATGGTGAACGTCTCGCCGACCGACGACTTCGCCGGATACGCTCCGGCGTCGACGGTCGGGGTGACCTCGGTGATCGGGATGCGCCCAGTCATGGAGTAAACGAACCTTCGCTTCCTTCTAGGAGGGGAAGTAACAGGTGACACGCCTGACGTTATCGGTTCCCCACCGCCGATGCTGCCATGCGCTGGGGCGGTTGCTCTCTGCAAGATCTTGCTTGTGTTGCAAGATCGATGCACGCGGGGGATGCCACCGCCACCCTGGGCCGGTACGGTGTCTCGGTGCGAGCGATACGACGATTCTCCGTCCGCCCTGTCCTGCCCGAGCCGCTGACCGGTCTCGGCACACTGGTGAACAACCTCCGCTGGGCCTGGCACCCCGAGACGCAAGACGTCTTCGAGGCTGTCGACCCCCAGTTGTGGCGTAGCACCGGTGGCGATCCGGTCCGGCTCCTCGGCGAAGTACCGGCGGCCCGGCTCGAGGAGCTGGCGAACGACCAAGCCTTCCTGCGCCGCCTCGAGTTGGCGGTGTCCGATCTCACCGGCTACGTCTCCGACGACCGCTGGTTCCAGAACGAAGCCCGTACGCCGGTCAGCTCGGTTGCCTACTTCTCCCCGGAGTTCGGCATCACCCACGTGCTGCCGCAGTACTCCGGTGGACTCGGCATCCTGGCCGGTGACCACCTGAAGGCCGCCAGCGACCTCGGCGTACCGCTGATCGGGGTCGGGCTGCTCTACCGGCACGGCTACTTCGTGCAGTCGCTGAACCGCGAGGGCTGGCAGCAGGAGCGCTACCCGCTGGTCGACCCGGACGGGCTGCCGATCAGCCTGCTCCGCGACGGTGACGAGCCGGCCACTGTCACCGTGACGCTGCCGGGCGGGCGCAAGTTGTGTGCGCAGATCTGGGTCGCCCAGGTCGGCCGCGTCCCGCTGCTGATGCTGGACTCCGACATGGAGGACAACGAGGCCCCCGAGCGCGAGGTCACCGACCGGTTGTACGGCGGTACGACGGAGCACCGGCTGCTGCAGGAGCTCTTGCTGGGTGTCGGCGGCGTCCGGGCGGTCCGCGCCTACTGCCGGATCACCGGCCACCCGGCCCCGGAGGTCTTCCACACCAACGAGGGCCACGCCGGTTTCCTCGGCGTCGAGCGGATCCGCGAGCTGGCTGTCGACCAGAAGCTGGACTTCGACACCGCGCTCGAGGTGGCCCGTGGCGGCACCGTCTTCACCACTCACACCCCGGTGCCGGCCGGTATCGACCGGTTCCCGGTGGAACTGATCCAGCAGCACTTCTCGCCGGAGGCGTTCGGAGAGGGCGTTCCGGTGGACCGGATCCTGGCACTCGGTGCCGAGGACTTCGAGGGCGGCGATCCCGGCGTCTTCAACATGGCGATCATGGGCCTGCGGCTGGCCCAGCGCGCGAACGGCGTGTCCAAGCTGCACGGCGTGGTCAGCCGGGGCATGTTCGCCGGGCTGTGGCCGAGCTTCGACCCGTCCGACGTGCCGATCACCTCGATCACCAACGGTGTGCACGCGCCGACCTGGGTGGCCCGCGAGATCTCGGCGCTCACCTACGCGGCCGCCGAGCAGGGCGACTCCGAGGACATGTTCGAGGGGCTGGACAAGACCACCGACGCCCAGCTGTGGGAAACGAAGCGGATGCTGCGGCAGCGCTTCATCGACGACACCCGGGCCCGCGTCCGCGCCTCCTGGGTGAACCGTGGCGCGAGTGACGCCGAACTCGGCTGGGTGGACTCGATCCTGGACCCGGACGTGTTGACGATGGGCTTCGCCCGCCGCGTTCCGTCGTACAAGCGGCTGACCCTGATGCTGCGCGACCCCGCGCGGTTGAAGGCAATGCTGCTGCACCCGCAGCGGCCGGTCCAGATCGTCATCGCCGGTAAGGCGCATCCGGCCGACGAGGGTGGCAAGAAGCTGATCCAGGAGATGGTCCGGTTCGCCGACGACCCGGAGGTCCGGCACCGCATCGTGTTCGTGCCGGATTACGACATCGCGCTGGCCCAGCCGATGTACCCGGGCTGTGACGTCTGGCTGAACAACCCGCTGCGGCCCTACGAGGCGTGCGGCACCTCCGGCATGAAGGCGGCGCTGAACGGTGCGCTGAACCTGTCCATCCGCGACGGCTGGTGGGACGAGTGGTACGACGACGAGTTCGGCTGGGCGATCCCGTCCGCCGAGGGGATCGAGGACACCGACCGGCGTGACGACCTCGAGGCGCACGCGCTGTACGACCTCATCGAGAAGCAGGTCGCGCCTCGCTTCTACGACGGTGAGATTCCGGGCCGCTGGATCGAGATGCTGCGGCACACCATCAAGGAGCTCGGCCCGAAGGTGCTGGCCACCCGGATGGTGCGCGACTACGTGCAGCAGCTGTACGTGCCGGCCGCTCAGTCCTCGCGGCTGCTCAACTCGACGTACAAGGGTGCGCGCCAGCTGGCGACCTGGAAGCACCGGGTCCGGTCCGCGTGGCCGCAGATCCGGGTCGATCACGTGGAGCTGCAGGGCCTCGGCGACGTGCCGCAGCTCGGTACCACCGTCGGCATCCGGGCGTTCGTGACGCTGGGCGAGCTGGAGCCGGGTGACATCGAGGTCGAGGCGTTGCACGGCACGGTCGAC
>JAWWOY010000317.1:0-10738 GCA_033851195.1 Kribbellaceae bacterium
CGCCGGCATCTTCGGCAAGGGTGAGCCGGGCAGCTGCGGCAGCTCCACCACACCGAGCGGCCCGGGCACCCCCGGCACCAGCACCAACGTGAAGCTCTACAACTTCGCCATCATCGGCGAGGTCAAAGAGCGTGTCGACTGCGACCAGTCGAACGCCATCGGCGGTGCGCTGGGCGGTGGCTCGGTGGTCTCGGGGCTGTGGCTGCAGCACACCAAGGTCGGCCTGTGGCTGGACGGCCCGTTCGACGGACTCACCGTCACCGGCAACCGGATCCTCGATCAGACCGCGGACGGACTCAACCTGCACAACGGCATCAGCCACGTCACCGTCACCAACAACTTCTGGCGCAACACCGGGGACGACGGCCTGGCCATGTGGTCCGAGCACAACGCCGACCACGACAACACGTTCTCCTTCAATACCGTGGTCGCGCCGATCCTGGCGAACAACATCGCGATCTATGGCGGCAGCAACAACACCGTCAGCGACAACGTGGTGTCCGAGACCCAGAACCAGGGCGGCGGCATCCACATCGCCAACCGGTTCGCCGCAGTACCGCTGGCCGGCACCACCACGGTCGCGCGCAACACGACGATCCGGGCCGGCGTACTCGACTCCAACTGGCAGTTCGGGGTCGGCGCGCTCTGGTTCGACGGCCGCGACTCGGCGCTCAACGGCACCATCAACGTGACCGACACGGACATCCTCGACAGTAACTACGAGGCCATCCAGTTCATCGACGGCAACACCAACGACATCCACTTCACCAACATCAAGATCACCGGCGCCGGCACCTTCGCCATCCAGTACCAGTCGCACGCCTACGGCACGATCAAGAACGTCGTTGCCACCGGCATCGGCAAGGCCGGCACCTACAACTGTCAGGGTCCGGACGCACTGACCACGCTCGTGAACCAGGGCGGCAACTCCGGCTTCGGCTCGACGTACTGCGGTCCGTGGCCGGCACCGGTGTACGGCGGCGACAACGGGGGCGGGCCGACCACCCCGCCCACTACCCCGCCCACCACTCCCCCACCGACGACCGGCAACCTTGCACTGCGCCACCCGATCAGCGCGACCGGTTCGCAGGGCGGGTTCCCGCCTGGCAACGCCGTCGACGGCGATGCGAATACCTACTGGGAGAGCACCAACAACTCCTTCCCCCAGTCGCTGACCGTCGATCTCGGCTCCGCCCGGAGCGTCAGCAAGATCGTGCTCAAACTGCCGCCGCCATCTGCTTGGGGAACCCGGACCGAGACCCTGTCTGTGCTGGGCAGTACGGACGGTTCGACCTATTCCACCGTCAAGACTTCGGCCGGCTACACGTTCAACCCGGGGACCGGTAACACCGCGACGATCACCTTCCCGGCGACCTCGCAGCGCTACCTCCGGCTGACGTTCACCGGGAACACCGGCTGGGCCGCGGGCCAGCTTTCCGAGTTCGAGGTCTACACCTCCTGAGTGCTTCGGGCGAAGCAGGCCGCTTCGCCCGAAGCAAGGGAATTGGCCGGGCGCGATAATGCTGGTCATGCCTTCCTTGGTCGCTCCTG
Organism: Kribbellaceae bacterium; assembly: GCA_033851195.1. Classification (GTDB taxonomy): domain Bacteria; phylum Actinomycetota; class Actinomycetes; order Propionibacteriales; family Kribbellaceae; genus Kribbella. Next base: position 1,552 of record JAWWOY010000317.1, read on the forward strand.
CGATAGCCTCTGGCGCTCTTGCCGCGTCCGACCAGCCAGCTCTGCGGGTCCCGGGTGATGTGTTGCTGCGTCCTTGGCTGCTCGCCGATGCCGCGGCCGTGATGGCGGCGTTCCAGGATCCGGCGATTCAGCGCTGGCATGTGCGAAGGGCCGATTCCGTGGACGAGGCGCGGGGGTGGATCAAGGGGTGGCAGCGCAGTTGGCTGGACGAGAGCGCCGGTCACTGGGCGGTGGTCGACGCCGACAGTGACACGCTGTTGGGTCGGCTCTCCTTGAAGTCGCTGGACCTGGCGGATGGTAAGGCTCACGTCGCCTATTGGATGGTGCCGTCCGCACGCGGCGGTAGTATCTGCCCCCGAGCGGTCACGACGCTGGCGTCCTGGGCGTTGAACGAAGCAGGGTTCTATCGGCTCGAACTCGAGCATTCAACTGCTAATCAGGCGTCTTGCCGAGTAGCGATCAAGGCTGGGTTCGAGGAGGAGGGCATCCGGCGCGGGGCGGCGCTGCACGCTGACGGCTGGCATGACATGCACCTTCACGCCCGTGTTCGCCAAGACTGCGCCATGACGCCGTGACCATACCGGCGGCAACGCTCCCTGTGGTATCGAATCCACAGTGTCCATGCCATGTCATGCCACGAGATACCGTGTCGGATGCCGGACAAGTCGTGAAGTGGTCAGGAGGCCGGATGCTGGAGACGGTCGGTGTGATGCCCCCCGAGGAGGAGACTTACCGCGCGCTGCTCGCGGCCCCTGGTTGTACCGTCTCCGAGCTGGCCCAGCGGCTCGACCGCGACGAGGTGGACGTCGCGGCGTCTGTCGGGCGACTCGAAGAGCTCGGCCTCCTCACCTGTACGTCGGACCGGCCGGCGCGGTTGCTACCGGCCCGGCCGGACGTGGCGATCGACGCGCTGGTCGCGGTCCACCGGGCCGAGCTGGACCGGGTCCGAGCAGAGGCCAGGGTGATGCTCTCCGAGCTGCGAGCCCAGGAGCAGCACCGGCCGGAGAACCTAGTCGAGGTGATCGTCGGCCAGGAGGCGATCGCGGCCCGGTTCGCGCAACTGCTGAACAGGACCGAGAAGCAGTTGCTGGTGCTGGACCGCCCGCCGTACGCGGCGGAGGTGGTGGAATCGGACAAGACGGTCCGAGAGCTGCTTCGGGAGGGGGTCGTTGTGCGCGGCATCTACTCCCCCGACTCCCTCGACGTGCCGGGTGGGGTGGACAAGGCCTACAGCGCGGCCGATGCCGGTGAGACCTCCCGGGTGCATCCGCAGGTGCCGATGAAGCTGGCTGTGTTCGACAGCACGGCCGCGCTGCTGCCGCTGTCTGTCGACCAGCTCGTCGATAGCGCCCTGGTGGTCCACCCCTGCGCGCTGCTGGATGCACTGATCGAGATGTTCACGTTGCTGTGGGACCAGGCCGTCCCGGTCGTGCCCGCCGGTGCCGACCTGGCCGACGCGCGGCTGATGACGCTGCTCGCGGCGGGGTTCAAGGACGACGCGATCGCGCGGCAGTTGACGCTGAGCAGCCGGACGGTCGGGCGCCGGGTCGCGGAGCTGATGGAGAGGCTCGGCGCCCGGACCCGGTTCCAGGCCGGCGTGCATGCTCAGCGCCGCCTGCTGCTCGAAGAAGAGAGCTGACTCAGCAGGCGTTGAGCATGGACTGCAGGGCGGTCTTCTCGGCGGATTGCAGCGACAGGCGGCTACTCACACAGATCACCCAGCCGCTTCAGCGTCACATTCACCGAGTCACGCGCCGCAGGCAGCAGCGGGAGCCGTACGGACGCGGTGGGAATCCGGCCCTGTGCGTGCAGGACGCCCTTGATCACAGTGGGGTTTGGCTCGGCGAAAATGGCGGCCGCCAAACCGGCCAGTGCGTGCCCCAGGGCCCGGGCACGCCCGACGTCGCCCTCATGCCAAGCACGGGCCAGCTCCACAAACCGACCGGTAGCCAAGTGGGCCGAAGCGAGGATGCCGCCGGCCGCCCCCAGTGCCAGCAGTGGCGAGACGAAGAGATCGTCCCCCGCCAGGAGCGTGAAGCCGGGAGGAAGATCGCCAAGCAGATCAATGGTCTCCTGGTCGATGTTGCCCGTCGCGTACTTGACCCCGACGATCCGGGGCACCCGGCCCAACGCGCGCAGCGAGGCTGCGCCGAGGGGCTGCCCGGTGCGGTAGGGGACGTGATAGATGATCAACGGAACAGGGCTTGTGGCCGCGAGTTGGGTGAAGTGTGCGAGGACACCGGCCTCCGAGGGGCGGGTGAAATAGGGCACGGGCACAAGCGCGCCCCCTGCCGGCCACTGCGCAAGCTCCGCAAGGGCCGCTGCGCTGGCCCGGGTGTCGTTACTACCGGTACCGATCAGCAGCGTCGCGTCGCGCTCCCCGCACACGCGGGCACACACCTTGATGACCGCGTGCTTCTCCCCGGCGTCGAGCGTGGACGCCTCGGCGGTCGTGCCGAGGGCAACGATCCCGGCGGCGCCCGCGTCCAGCACGGCGTGACCGAGCCCTTCGAGGGCGTCCTCCGCGATGCCTCCGCCAGCGGTGAACGGCGTGATGAGCGGTACGTGAATCCCGTGCAGGTGTGGGCGCTGATCCATGAGCGCGAGCCTGGCTCAGTTACCGTGCGCAGGTCTAGTTCGCCTTTCTGGAGTGACCCGTAAGCTGAGCTGATGCTGGATGTCCGACGCCTGCGTCTGCTGCGGGAACTCGCGCTACGCGGCACCATCGCCGCCGTGGCGGAGGCCTTCGCATTCACTCCGTCGGCGGTCTCACAGCAGCTCAGCGTGCTCGAACGCGAGGCGGGGGTTCCACTGCTGGAGCGGACCGGGCGACGGGTCACGCTTACCCCTGCCGGGCAGAAGCTGGTTCTCCACGCGGACGCAGTACTCGAACGCCTGGAACGGGCCGCCGCCGAACTGGTCGATGCCCGCCAAGGCCTGGCAGGTCCCCTGAGGATCGGCACCTTCCCCACCGCCGCCCGAGTGATCCTCCCGGCCGCGCTGACCACCCTCGCCCGCAGGCACCCGGGCCTGGAACCGATGGTGTCGGAGATTGATCCGGCAGCTGTCGCCAACGCACTCCGGGCCGGTGAGCTGGACGTCGCACTGATCCACGACTACGACTTCGTACCCTCCTCCGCCGAACCAGGCCTGACCACCCAACCACTCTGCAGTGAGTCCATGTACCTCGCCTCCGCCTCGCCCGGCCAGGCATCCGACGTCTCCGCGATCAGTTACTGGAAGGACGCGTCCTGGATCACGGCAACCCCGGGTACGCTCTGCCACGCGATGACGGTCCGGGCCTGCCAGGCTGCCGGCTTCACACCACAGGTCCGCCACCAAGTCGATGAATTCGCCACCGTACTGGCTTTGGTCGCGGCCGGTCAGGGAGTCGCTCTGGTGCCGCAACTCGGCCTCATCGACGCTCCACCCGAGGCGGTGCTCACCCGGGTGCCGATCTGCAGGCGAACCAAGATTGCCTTCCGTAGCGGCGCCGACCGACACCCCGCCGTTACCGCGATCGCCGCGGCCCTACGCACGGCAGTCCCTGAGGAACTTGACTCCAGCGCTGGCAAGCTTCGCGATGCTCTTATCAAGCTCGCGTAACCGCACGTTCACAAGGTTTCGGCATCAGGAAACATCGGATCTGTAAACCTTGCTACCTAGTGTCCTCAAGGGACACTAGGTCAGTGAGGAGACGACGAATGACGAACGAACGTGTGGCTCAGGTACGGGACGCATTGAGGGCCGGACTGGGGCGGCGGGACTTCCTCCGCGCGACGGCCGCAGCAGGTGCCGTCGGGGTCGCCGCATCCGCGGTCGCGGCGACCGTGGCCCGGGCGACCCCGGCCGGCGCGGTACCGCAGCGACCGACCGTAGCGGTGCCTGGTGAGGTGTTGCAGCCGGGACGTGGTCCGATCCATGGACAGCACTACTTGAAGTCGACGCCCGACCAGGTGCGATGGGGTTACGTACCGTCGCTCGGGAGCAAGCCGGTACTGCAGGTCGGCTCCGGCGAAACGGTGACGGTCGACACGGTCTCACACGAGGGAATCCTGGAGGACCAGGGACGCAACCCGGCCGAGTACTTCGCCGGTCACGGGGTCAGCCGGTCCCAGGTGCTGGACGACGCAGTCGCGATCGCCAAGGACTACGACCGGACCGCTCGCAACTTCGATGTCGACGGCCCCCATGTCGTCACCGGGCCGATCTACGTCAAGGGCGCGGCGCCTGGCGACGTACTCAAGGTCGAGATGCTGTCGATGCTCCCCCGAGTCCCGTACGGCGTCGTCTCGAGTCGGCACGGCAAGGGCGCCCTTCCTCAGCTCGCCGGCGGTACCGCGCCGGTCGGGATCAGCCTGGCCGAGGTGATGCCACCCATCGCCACCGACGGCCGGGCCACCGGCGATCCCACCCGCTACGGCAACGTCTCTGTGTTCACGCCCGTCCAGACCGGTCCGCGCGGGGTGGCCAGCGGCGTGATGCCGCTGGGGTCGCGCGGCAAGGTGACCTTCCCGCTCAACCCGTTCATGGGGCTGATGGGGGTTGCCTTCGCGGACTCGTCCTCGCTCACCGCGGCGTCACTCAACTCCATCCCGCCGACCCTCGGTGGCGGCAACATCGACATCAATCTGCTCGGGGAGCGCTCGACCTTCTACCTGCCGGTGTTCGCCGACGGTGCGCTGTTCCACGTCGGCGACCCGCATCTGGCGATGGGCAGCGGAGAGGTCGCGCTCACCGCGATGGAGGGTTCGCTGCGCGCGACGTTCCGGCTGACCGTCTGCAAGAAGGGGTCCGGTGACGCCCCGTCGGTCGCGTTCCACTACCCGTTCGCGGAGACGCCGGACTCGTGGGTGCCGATCGGCCTGTCCGACCCGGACGGCAGCCAGGGTGGTCAGGTCAACGACTTGAACATCGCCATGCGCCGGGCCGTCGTGAACGCCCTCGACTTCCTCTCCGACGACCTGGGCATGGACCGGGCGGTCGCCTACGCCTACCTGTCCGCGGCGGCCGACTTCGAGGTTTCACAGGTGGTCGACCGAACGGTCGGCGTGCACGGCGTGATCGCCAAGGCGCACTTCGGCGACTAGTCGTGCTCCACTACGGTCAGGGTCCAGCCGGCGGTGGTCCGCTCCAACTCGGCGTTCCACCGCTCGGCGACCAGTTTGTGCAGCGCCTTCGGCGTACCGGGGTCCTTGCCGCACTCCAACAGGTGCCTGGCGACCAGGCCGCGAGTGTGCTTCGCGTTGTGCGACACCACTGACCGGATGCCGCTGCGCTCCCGCACGACCGATACCGCGACCCATCGCCGCGCCTGTTCCCCGTTCGGCCGCCAAGCCGCGGCGTACGTCGACGAGCGGCAGTCGACGATCACCCCCGCGACGTCGTCGAGGGCGGCCGCCAGCGGCTTCCGCCAGACCGAAGCGAGCGTGCCCAGCCCCGGCAACGCCGTACCCATGGACAACCGGTACGGCGGCACGCGGTCAGCCATCCGCAACGCACCCCAGCCGGCGGACATGACCATCAACCGGGCACCCGCGCGACGCTTCGTACCAGCGGGCAAGGTCGCATAACCAAGCGCGTCGTACAGCACGCCCGAGTACAACTCCGACACCGGAACGGCAGGCTCGGTGCGCCATCGCGTGTTCCGCTCGACCTCGTCCTTGAGCGACGCGCCCACCCCCAGTACGCCGAACGCGTCCGCGCTGGCGCTGACTTTGGCCAACGAGTCCAGCACGTTCTCCCGGACCGGGTTCAGCTCGGGGAACGACAACGTCTCCAGGTCCACCGGGCGGCCGCGGGTGCGGCCGCTCTTGCCTTCCGACGGTGGCAGGAGGATCAGGGTCACGTCAGGTCGTCCAGCGCGGCCAGATCCTCGGGGGTCGGATCCCAGGCGCCGGCCCGGACATTCTCGGCGATCTGCTCCGGGCGGGTCGCGCCGGCGATCACCGAGGCAACGGCCGGCTGGGCCGCGAGCCCGCCGATCGCCACGTCGAGGATCGACAGGTCCCGCTCGGCGGCGAACGTCTCGAGTGACTCGATCTTGTCGAAGTCGGCGGCCGCGAGCCGGTCCGGCATCTTGGCCAGTCGGGTGCCGTCCGGGGCGACCTCGCCGCGCTTGTACTTCCCGGTGAGCAGCCCGGACTCGAGCGGGAAGTACGGCAGGATCCCGATCCCCAGGTGCTCGCACGCCGGGACGAGCTCGTCCTCGGCCACCCGGTCGAGCAGGGAGTATTTGTTCTGGGCGCTGATGAAGTGCTCGTGGCCGGCCGTCCGCGCGGTCCAGTCGGCGTCGGCCACCTGCCAGCCGGCGAACTGTGAGCTGCCGATGTAGCGGACCTTGCCCTCGGCCACCAATTCGGACAGTGCGGCGAGAGTCTCGTCGATCGGCGTGACCGGGTCCGGGTGGTGCAGCTGGAACAGGTCGATCCAGTCGGTCCCGAGCCGGCGCAGGCTGCCCTCGACCGCCTTGCGGATGTAGCGCCGGGACCCGCGCACACCCCAGTCCGGGCCGTTCGCGCCCCTCATGTCGCCACCGAACTTGGTCGCGATCACCACGTTGTCGCGGCTCGACCCGAGCGCCTGGCCGAGCAGGGTCTCGCTCAGGCCGGGCTCGCCGCCGTACACGTCGGCGGTGTCGAACAAGGTGATCCCCGCATCCACGGCGGTGGCCACGACGGCTTTGGTCTGGTCTGCGTCGATCCGGCCGCCGAAGTTGTTGCAGCCCAGTCCGACAACGCTGACGGCTAGGCCGGAATCGCCCAGCTGGCGGTACTCCATATCGGTCATGGGTTCACCCTAGAGGTCGCTCCACCGGGAACCGTTGAAGGCCCAAGCAGTGGTCACCGGGTACGACATAGCATGCAGGTCATGCCCAGTCTCACCGTCAACGGCGCCCGCACCCGGGCCGCTGCGCTCACCGTCCACTCGTACGACGTCGACCTCGACCTGACCACGGGGGACCGCACGTTCGGGTCTACCACCAGGATCGTGTTCTCCGCTGCCGCCCAGTCCACGTATCTGGACGTCCGTCCCGACGAGCTGACCTCTGTCACGCTCAACGGCCAAGCGGTCGATGTCGCCGGACTCAGCGACGGCCGGCTGGCGCTCAGCGGTCTGGCGGCGGAGAACGAGCTGGTCGTGGTCGCGTCGATGGCCTACTCGAACGACGGCGAGGGCCTGCACCGCAGCATCGACGCGGCCGACGGGCTGACCTATCTGTATGCGATGTCCTTCCTGGACGCGGCGCCGCGGATCTTCGCCTGCTTCGACCAGCCGGATCTGAAGGCCCCGTACAAGGTCAAGGTGACCGCGCCGCCCGAGTGGATCGTGCTCGGCAACGGCGCCGCGAAGCAGGTTTTCCCCGGCCGTTGGGAACTGGCCGAGACCCAGCCGCTGTCGACGTACTTCGTCACGCTGGTCGCGGGGCCGTACCACCAGATCCTCGGTGAGCACGATGGCATCCCGCTGGGCCTGGTGTCGCGTCAGTCGCTGGCCGAGCACCTGGACCGCGAGGCCGAGGACCTCTTCACCGTGACCGGGCAGGCGTTCGACGAGTACCACCGGCTGTTCGGGTACCGGTACCCGTTCGGGGAGTACCACCAGGCGTTCGTGCCCGAGTTCAACGCGGGCGCGATGGAGAACCCGGGCTGCGTGACGTTCCGCGACTCGATGGTGTTCCGCTCGGCCGTGACGGACGGCGAACGCAGCAGCCGGGCCCGGACCGTCGTACACGAGATGGCGCACCAGTGGTTCGGCGACACCGTGACGATGCAGTGGTGGAACGACCTCTGGCTGAACGAGTCCTTCGCCGAGTACATGGCCCACCGGGTGTCCACCGCCGCGACCCGGTACACCGACAACTGGATCGACTTCGCCTTCATCCGCAAGTGGTGGGGGCTGCAGGCGGACCAGCGGTCGTCGACCCACCCGGTGGCCTCGGACGCGGTCAAGGACGCGGCGGCCTCGCTGGCTGACTTCGACGGCATCTCCTACGCCAAGGGAGCCTCCGTGCTGAAGCAGCTCGCCGCCTACCTCGGCGACGACGTCTTCCTGGCCGGGGTCAGGGCGCACATCAAGGGGAACGAGTTCGGCAACGCGACCTTCGCCGACCTGGTCGCGAAGTGGACCGAGGCCGGCGCGGTCGGCCTGGACTCCTGGGCGCAGAACTGGCTGCGCACCCCGGGCGTCGACACGATCAGCGCCGAGCGCACCGCCACCGGCATCAAGCTCCGCCGCGTCGCGCCCACCGCCTACCCGGCTGACCGTCCGCACCAGCTCACCGTCGGCGGGTACGACGAGTCGGGCCGCGGCATCTCCGTCGCAGTACTCCTCGACGCCGACGAGGTCGAGGTCGACCTGGACCCGGCCGTGGCGGTCGTCGTACCGGACGCGGCAGACGACAGCTGGGCCAAGATCCGACTGGACGAGCAGAGCCTGCAGCAGTTGCCGGCCGTACTGCCGAAGATCGAGGACGGCGTGACGCGCGCGGTGATCCTGAACAGCATCCGCGACGCGACCGCCGATGCAGAGCTGGACCCGCAGCTCGGGTTCGAGGTGCTACTGGCCCAGCTTCCGCACGAGGACAGCGACATCGCCGTGGCCACGATGGTCGGCTGGGCACGGACACGGCTGCTCGGCAGATACCTTCCGTACGAGCCGTACCGCGGCCGGCTTGCCGACGTACTGACTGCGCGACTGGATTCCACCCCGGCCGGCAGCAGCCTCCAGCTGGCTGTCGCTCGTGGGGTGGTTTCGCTGACCTCCGACGCGGACCTGCTCAAGGGCTGGCTCCAGGGCACCGGCGTACCGGCTGGTCTGGCGGTGGACGCGGACCTGCGGTGGCTCATCACGCTGCAGCTGGCCCGGCTCGGTGCGATCGGCGACGCCGAGATCGACGCGGAGTTGGCGCGCGACAAGTCCTCCGAGGGTGAGGTGAACGCGACCCGCTGCCGGGCCGCGCTGCCGACGCCCGAGGCGAAGGAACGAGCCTGGATGCTGATCACGACAGACGCCGAGGTCTCGAACTACGAGCTGTACGCCGCCGCCGAGGGCTTCTGGCACCCGGCCCAGCTCGAGCTCACCGCGCCGTACGTCGAGCGGTACTTCGCCGAGATCGCCGGGACCGACAAGTTCCGGTCCGGGTGGGTCGTGACACAGAGCGCCCACCTCGCCTTCCCGAGCCTGG
>JAWWOY010000336.1:0-2725 GCA_033851195.1 Kribbellaceae bacterium
TCCGCGGTCGTACAGACGTAGGCCCTTCCGGTCGGTACGCTCGCCGAGGCCATCACGTCCTTGGCGAAGGCCTTCGAGCCCTCGATCTGGGCCGCCTCCTTGGACGGGCCGAACACGGCGAAGCCCGCCTCGCGGAGCGGGTCGGCCAGGCCGGCGACCAGCGGGGCCTCCGGCCCGACGACCACCAGATCGGCGCCGAGCTCCTGCGCGAGCGCGACGACCGCAGGGTGGTCCGTGATGTCCACCGGACGGCAATCGATCGTTTGCCCGTCGTACGCCGGCCGTAATGCTGCGATGCCAGGGTTGCCCGGGGCCGCGACGACCTGCTCGACATCAGGATCCTGGCTCAGCGCCCAGACCAGTGCGTGTTCACGGCCGCCCGAGCCGATGACAAGAACCTTCACGACGCATGAGCCTAGTGCACCGACACGTGCGCCTGGCAGCGCGAGGCCCTGGGCGGTGCAAGACTGCGCAATAACTGGAGGTATTCGATTGACCACAAGTACTATGCCGGCCCGGGCGAACCGCCGGCGCTCCCCCGCATTACCGGCCCGGACGAACCGCCGGCCCTCCCCTGCATCATTGGCCTCCTGGCTGATGCTGCTGCCCTGCGTGGTGATCTTCGCGCTCTTCATCGTCTGGCCGCTCGGGAAGTCGGTATCGCTGTCCCTGCACGGATCCGATCTGTTCGGCCGGCCGGACGCGTTCGTGGGCTTGCAGCACTACCGGGACATGCTGGGCTCGAGCGAGTTCAGGCACATCCTCTGGGTCACCTTCGCCTTCGTCCTGCTGACGGTGATCCCCGGCGTCCTGGGCGCTCTGCTGATCGTGCTGCTGCTGGAACAGCACATCAAGGGGATCCGGATCTTCCGGACGGCGTTCGCGCTGCCGTTCGCGTTCTCCGTGGCCAGCGCCTCGGTCATCTTCGCCACCATCTACAACCCCGCGATCGGGCTGGCCAACGGCATGCTCGGACGCTTCGGGGTGGATCGGATCGGCTGGCTGACCGACCCGGGCTGGGCGCTGATCAGTGTCGCCATCACGACCGTCTGGATGAGCATCGGCTACAACGTGCTGGTGCTGTCCGCGGGCATCGGCGCGATCCCCGGCGAGATCACCGAGGCGGCCACCCTGGACGGCGCCGGTGGCTGGCGGGCCTCGCGCTACATCACCGTGCCGCTGCTCGGTCCGCAACTGTTCTTCCTGGTGGTGATCTCCACCATCCAGTCGCTGCAGGGCTTCGGCCAGATCCAGATCCTGACCCCCGAGGGTGGGCCGGAGCAGTCGACCAACACGTTGGTCTACTCGATCTACCACACCGCCTTCGCCAACAACGCCAGCGACTTCGGGACTGCCTCTGCGCAGGCCATCGTACTGTTCGTCATCCTGCTCGCCTGTACGGCGATCCAGTTCGGCGTGCTGGAGAGGCGGGTGCACTACAAGTGAGGAAGCTGACCCCCGGACGGCTGATCACCTACGCGGTCCTGACCGTCGCCGCACTCGCGGTGATCTTCCCGGTGTACTACGTGATCGCCGGTTCGATCATGTCTCCCGGCCAGATCTCGACGTACCCGCCCGACCTGTTCCCGCACGGAATCTTCACCGGCAACTACAAGGGAGCCACTTCCACCACCTCCCTGGGCCGGCAGTACCTGAACTCGATCCTGCAGACCTCGGTGATCACGCTCAGCCAGTTGATCACCAGCGTGCTCGCGGCGTACGCGTTCGTCTTCATGAAGATGTGGGGCCGGACCGTGCTGTTCGGGCTCTTCCTGGCCACGCTGATGGTGCCGTGGGAGTCCATCGTGCTGCCGAACTACCTGACCATCACCGGCTGGGAGCTCGGCGGCCAGCGCCTCACCGCGTCGTACGCCGGGACGATGATCGCCCTGGTGCTGCCCTTCCTGGCGAACGCGTTCGGGGTGTTCCTGCTCCGGCAGTCGTTCCTGCAGTTCCCCACCGAGTTGCGCGACGCAGCCACCATCGACGGCTGCGGACACTGGCGGTTCCTGCGCCAGATCCTGGTGCCACTGAACAAGCCGGCCCTGATGGCGGTCGGGCTGTACGTCTTCCTGGCGGCGTGGAACCAGTTCTTCTGGCCACTGCTGATCGGCGACTCCGCCGACCGGCGCACGCTGCAGATCGGCATCAGCCAGCTGAACGATGTCGAGGCGGCCAACCCCGGCCTGATCCTGGCCGGCGTCACCCTGTCCATCCTTCCCACCCTGGCCATCGTCATCTTCGGCCAACGCTTCATCGTCCGCGGGCTGACCGCGGGCGCGATCCGATGAACCCTCAACGGGGACAAGAGAAAGGCAAACTGATGCGATCTGTCGGACAACGGCGTACTGCGACCGCGGCAGCTCTGCTCGCGGTAGTGGCGCTGGTCGCCGCCGGCTGTGGCGGAAGCTCCACCAGCGGCAAGAACGCGAGCAGCGGACAGGACGCGCCCGGCGCGGATGCCCTGGACAAGGCCACCGGGGTCACCAAGGTGACGTTCTGGCACGGCATGAAGGGCGCCAACGGAGCGGCCGTCGACAAGCTGGTGAAGGCGTTCAACGCCCAGAACGCCGGCAAGATCGAGGTGACCGCGGTTTACCAAGGCGACTACGACCAGACCATCACCAAGTACAAGACCTCGGTGCAGCAGGGCAACACGCCCTCGGTCGTGCAGATCTACGACATCGGCTCGCGGTTCATGATCGACTCCAAGCAGACCGTGCCG
>JAWWOY010000260.1:0-8918 GCA_033851195.1 Kribbellaceae bacterium
AGCCCGTCGAGGTCTTCGAGCGCAGGCTGTTGCCGGACGGGTCCGTGCTGGACAGCTTCCGTCGCACCGACACCGTGGGCTTCGGCTACCTCAACCGCCGAACCACCTGGGTGACCTATCACGCCGACGGGCGCCTCACCGGTTGGGGCACGAGGCACTTCGACACGGCCGGCTCGGGCTGGCGCGATGTGAACAGCGCCGGACAGACCATCCGCGAGTACCGCGATGGCCTGCAGAAGTACCAGGGATCCACCGGCCATGTTGGACATGTATTGGCGTACAAGCAGAACGACGGCAGTTGGCAGTGGCACCGGTACGACGCCCACGGCGCTGAGGTAGCTCACGGCGATCGGGTCCTTGAGCGGATCGGCGACGGCTGGACCGACACGGTCACACGTCAGGTCGACGGCGCCCTGGTGACCGATGTCGCACAGCAGAAGTGGGGCAGCTGGCACCTGCCGGAAACCGCGGGCCAGTACAAGGAGTTCACGCTGACGAGGGGAGCCGACGGAACACCCGAGCGGCTGGGAACCTGGGAGCAGCAGTCCAAGCACGGTATGGATTCCGGCGCCGGCCAGAAGTTGTCGGACACCGCCTTCCTCGAGATCACGCGTCGCGGCGAGCAACGTCCGCCGGTCTGGATCCGGGAGAGCCCGATCCTTGGTGCTCCGCGGCCGCAAGGTGCCGTCGCTCATCTGGCCGCGGACAACCGGTTCCAGATCTTCCATTGGGAACGCACGGGTGACGGCCCGGCGCACGGGTTCCGCTATGTCGCGATGGATGGCGCCGCGATCGATGTCAATGCCCAAGGCAACTTCGTCCGGTCGACTGGCAAGCTGTTCGACGGGACCACGCTGAAGGTCGGAGACCACGCCCGGCCCCCTGCTGTTCCTCATGGACATGCCCAAGCTGTGCCGTGGGAGGCAGGCGGGCAGCGCGGATGGCGGGTGCCGTTGGAAGGCGATCCGGCCGGGAAGCTCTGGCAGGACGTCGTCGCAGGGCCCGGGCACGACTGGCAGGTCGTGCGCGAAGGGATGCCCGGTGGGCTGGTGCGCGAGTACCCCAACCCCGCCGTACGGGCTGTCTGGATCGAGCGGGATACGCACGGCTTCCTGACCGGAATGTCCTACCGGGTGCCGGACCCGGGCCTCCCGGAGGAGCGGTTCATTGTGGCCAGTGGCGCCGCCGATTCGTCGGGATGGTCCTGGCGGGAGGTGGACGCGCAGGGCCAGACGATCGCCGGGAGCGGCGGCGATCGGCAGTTCTTCCGCGGATCCACCGACACGTCGCTGTCGTGGGACGACTCCTTCCGCGACTTCGGCCTCGACGGGAGCCTGATCCGCGAGCGGCGCATGCTCGACAACGGCCGGTACGTCGACGCCTGGCGCCTCGATGGTGGCGAGTGGCGCAGCGCCGTGTTCGACAAGTTCGGCACGCGGCTGCCCGGGGACGAGTTGGTCCGCCGCTGGGGCAGCGGTGGCGATTGGCAGCGGGGATGGACCGCGGGTGCCCAGCACTTCCGGGACGTGAAGCCTGCTGCAGGCAATGTGCCCGAGCAGGTGGTCCGCGAGGTGCCGGTGCATCTGGAGGGCGGTCCGCTGCGGGTCCGGGAGTACCAAGAGAATGCGCAAGGCCTGTCGGAGTACGGGCGCTGGAAGGAATTCGATCACGGCGCGGTGGTCCGCGAGCGGAAGCTCTCCGGTACCAACTTCCTCGAGACCGACGCCTGGCGTGGCCAGTGGAAGCTCTACGACCAGCAAGGTGCTCTCATCGGCGAGCGTGCCGACAACGGCCTGGTCTTCGAGCTGCTGGACGGCAAGCTGCACCTGACCGGCAACGAGTACGACTTCCGCGGCCCGCTCACCGAGATCCGGGGCTGGGGACGGCGGGTCCGTGACGCGCAACGGATGCCGTGGTTGCTCCAGACCGACTGGACGGGCGGCATCGGCAGCACGATTCTGCCGGCCGGCAACCCGGCGTTACGCGAGGCGAGGTATGCGCCCGTCTGGCGGACGGTGGCGCAGAAGGCCGCGCTGGAGTTCGCCCAGGAGTTCGTCCTGGACTTCGCCGCGAACCTGATCGTGAACGCGATCGTGGCCCAGGCTCAGCACAAGCAGTTCACCGGGGACGACGCGTTGAAGGCGCTGATGAGCGCAGGGGTCTCCTCGACCATCAAGACCGGCTTCGGCACCGCGCTGAACGAGACAGGCCTCGGTGGACGCCTGCGCGACCTGCGGTTGGGGATGGCGAACATCGACGGTGGCAAGCACTGGAACCGCAGGCCGATCAACCACAATGACACCTGGGCCGCTGACTGGGCAGGCAACGAGACGGCCACCCGCTGGCGCGGTGGGATCTACGACTTCAGCTTCGGCCTGGGCACCACAGTGCTGGCCGGCTGGGTGAGCGGCAGCATGAATGCCGCGATCTTCGGCGTGTCCAATGCGGATGGGACCTCCGTCAAGCTCAGCGGCTGGGAGGCGGTGGCCGACGGCGGGATCAACGCGCTCGCTTCTCTCACCAGCGGGGTCAGCACCGCCTTGGTGAAGAACATCGCCGCGACGATCAGCGGCTCGCGCTTGTTCCACCGGCAGGGCTTCGCGGACTTCTGGATCCAGTTGCCGTTCAAGATCTTCGAGAAGTCCATCCAGGGCGTCTTCATCACGTCGGCGTACCGGGCGTCGATCAGTCCGGCCTGGTATCAGGTTCCGCTGGCCGCGCCGGTCTCCGCGCTTGCCCTGCCGCCGAGCGTCGGCATACCCGAGCCGACAGCTCATCCCTCCGGTCTCGTCCTGCCTGCCGGCTCGAAAGGATCGTGATGACGACCCGTCACGCAGTGGCGCCCAAGGGCCGAGGCGCCTTCCGCCGGATCGGTGACGCAGTGCGCGCCGCGGCCCCGGGCGATGTGGTGGTGATCGCGCCTGGTGTCTATGCCGAAGATGTGGTGTTGGACCGCTCGATCACGCTGGCTGCCGAGCACGGTCAGGGAAGCGTTGTCCTCGCCGGGGCGCCGGGCAGTGCAGCACCGGTCGTCACCGTCGAAGGGCTGGACTGCACGCTGCGCGGTCTCGCCGTTCGGACCGGGCAGGACGCCGACGCCGGCACGCCGTCCGTCAGCGTCTCGCCGGGCGCCGGCCTCGTCATCGAGGACTGCACAGTGACCGGCGGCCGGATCCATGCTCGGGGCCACGAGAAGGGCCACGATCCAGCCGGACCGGACCTTGTGGGGTACGGCAACACGACCATGGCCCTGCGGCGCTGCCGGATCGAGGGCGCGCGGTTGGCCGCTTTGCATCTGACGGGCCGCGTCCGGGCCCAGGTGACGGATACCGTGATCTCCGCCGTGGACGGCATCGGGGTGGTGCTGTCCGGTACGGCTTCGCTCGACGCGACCCGGCTGCGGCTGGATCACACAGCCGGCTACGGGGTGCGGCTGCGCGGCAGCAGTCGGCTGCGCCTCGCCGAGTCGGTCGTACTGCGCACTGGGATGGCCGGGCTCCTGCTGGAAGATGCAGCTGAGGGAGCCATGGAAGAACTGCGCGTTGAATCGGCTGGTGCGGCGGCAGTGCACGTCGCCGGTTCGGCCCGAGCCGAGCTGACCGACTGCCGGTTCCAGAACGCAGTGGCCAGTGGCCTGGTGGTTCAGGACGAGGCAGTGCTGACCGCGCGCGGCTGCGCGATCGCCAACGTTGGCGCAAACGGGCTGCTGGTCAGCGATTCCGCCTCGGCGACCCTGGTGGACAGCCGGATCGACCGGAGCGCGTACAGCTCCGTTCATCTGACCGGCAAGGCCAGCGGGCGACTGACGGACTGCCTGCTGCGCGGCGGCTCCGAACACGGCGTACATGCCACTAGTGAAGCCAATGTCGAGCTCGAGGCCTGCGGCATCATCGACACCGCGATGACCGGCTTGTCCGTCGTCGACGAGGCCACCGCCACGGCTGTCGGCTGCTGGATCACCGGCGGTGCAACGGGAATCTCCCTGGGCTCGGAAACGGCCACAGCGATCCGGCAATGCACAGTCACCGGATCGGCAGGCACCGGGGTCGACGTCACCGGCAGCGGCCCGGTCCGGCTGACCGCGGTTCGGATCAGCGGCGCCGGCGCGGCCGGCCTCGTGATCGAGACGGGGGCCGACGCCGAGATCGAAAGCACCTCGGTCGAGAAGTGCGGTGGCTCTGGCCTGGTCGTCTGGTCCGGCGCGAGCCCGGTCGTGCGGGAGCTGAGAGTCCACGGCGCCGGCAAGAACGGTATCTACCTGGCGGAGAAGTCCGGGGGCACCTTCACGAACTGCGACGTGGTCGGCACAGGATATCCGGCCGTTCATCTCGGCAGGGCCGCCGCTCCGCTTCTGCGGCACTGCCGGGTCCGCGACTGCGCTGGTGCCATCGGCGAGGACGAGGGCGCGACGCCGACCATCGAAGACCTCACCGTGGATGGCGTCCCGTTGACCCCGGCCGTTCCGACGCCCGCAACCGCCGGGATCTCGCACCCGACGCCGGGCCCGATGCATCGCCCGACGACAGCGGCCCCGCAGCTCGACGCTGCCGCGCCGCCCGAGGATGAGCGCCTCGAAGACGTCCTCGCCGAGCTGGCCGAGCAGGTCGGCCTCGACCGGGTCAAGCGCGACGTCTCCTCGCTGGTGAAGCTGATGCAGACGGTCAGGATGCGCCAGGACGCCGGTCTGCTCGCACCGCCGCTGAGCCGCCACCTGGTCTTCGCGGGCAATCCCGGTACGGGCAAGACCACGGTCGCGCGGCTGTACGGCCGATTGCTGAAGGCACTCGGACTGCTGCGCCGCGGACATCTGATCGAGGTCGACCGTACGGCGCTGGTCGGCGAGTACGTCGGTCATACCGGTCCGAAGACCGCGGCCGCATTCACCCAGGCGCTCGGCGGCGTGCTCTTCATCGATGAGGCCTATTCGCTGTCACCCGTTGGCGGCGGCAACGACTTCGGCGGCGAGGCGGTGGCGACCTTGGTGAAGATGATGGAGGACCACCGCGACGACGTCGTGGTGATCGTCGCGGGTTACCCCGCCGAAATGGCCCACTTCACCGGGTCGAACCCCGGCCTGTCCTCACGGTTCGCCCGCACGCTCGCCTTCGAGGACTACACCGCACCTGAACTGGTCGCGATAGTCGAGTACCAGGCCCGAGAACACCAGTACCAAATGTCGCCGGCTGCGCGGGAGGAGCTGACCCGGTTGTTCGAGCAGATGCCCCGTGAGGAAGGCTTCGGCAACGGGCGTTCGGCGCGCCAGGTGTTCCAGCAGATGACCGAGCGCCAGGCCCATCGACTCGCGGACCTGACGGCCCCGACGCCCGACCAGTTGATGTGCCTGGAGCTGGCAGACCTCCCATCCCCAACGGCCCCCTCGTGACCGCCGCGGCGTACCGGTCGTAGCTGTCACGCACGGAGCAGGAGATAAGCGGAGATGATCGATCCTGCGACAGCTCCGCCATAGCAGAACAGGACGATCACGACGCTGAACCTCTTGAGCTGCAGTCCGTCGTACAGGGTGTAGCGGAACCGATGCGCCCAGTGGAACAGTGCCAATGCGCAGAGTCCGAACAGGACCAGCCTCGTGACCGGGTTCCGCAGCACCGAGAGCAGGTGCGCGTAGTCAGGGGCAGTTAGCCAGTCCAACGGGAACGCGACGCCGAAAAGGAACAGCAGGACCGGGACCAACAGTGCCGCGACCATGCCGCCGGCGCTGAACAGCAGCCAGAGCAGCGGCTCGGGCGACCGGCGGGTCGTCATCGGAGGATCACCCATGCGGTGAAGGCGGAAAGCAGCAGCCAGAGCAGGTAGTGCGCTGCGGCGATCGCGCGAGGCGGTACGCGGCGACCGCGCATCCGCACCACGATGGCCTTCGGTGCCAGGCCGAACCAAGTCACCGCGTGCAGCAGCACGAAGAGCATGGCGACCAAGTTCAGCCCGAGCACCCAGGCGCTCCCACTCCAGTCGAGGAACCGCACGTACTCCGCAGGCCCCGCGCTGACCGCGTTGATCAGCACCAGCAGGTACACCACGAACCAGGCAACGAACACGCTGCTGAGCTCGCGGAGCACGAAGATGAGGTACGAGCGACGCTCGAGCCACCAGAAGGTGGAGATCGGCCGGCGATACAGGCCGGGCGTCTCGCTCACCGCGCGCCCCGGGGCAGGAGAAAGTCCTTGAGTGCCTGGGTGGCTGCGGTGAGCTTGTAGCGTTGGATCGCGCCGGCCGGGTCGACGTCCTTGGGACAGACAGCGCTGCACTCACCGACGAAGGTGCAGGCCCAGATCCCTTCGGGAGAAGACAGTACGTCGCTACGGTCTGCGGCGCCTTCGTCCCGCGAGTCGAGGTTGTACCGCTGGGCGAGCGCGATGGCCGCTGGGCCTACGAACTGCGGTTCGAGTGCGTAGACCGGGCAGGCCGAGTAGCAGAGCATGCAGTTGATGCACATGCTGAACTGCTTGTACTCGTCGAGCTCTTCGGGGGTCTGCAGGTACTCGCCCTGCTCGAGCGGGCTGTGCACGTCACGGACGATCCATGGCTTGACGGTCGGCAGCTTGTCCATGAAGTCATCGATGTCGACGACGAGGTCGCGGATCAACGGGAAGTTGCGCAACGGCTCGACCCGCACGGGGCCGGGCGCGTAGTCGGTGAGGAAGGCGGCGCAGCTCAGCTGGGGCTCGCCGTTCACGGTCATGCCGCAGCTGCCACAGATGCCCATCCGGCACGACCACCGGAAGGAAAGCGTGCCGTCCAGGTGATCCTTGATGTAGTTGAGACCGTCGAGGATCGCCCAGTGCGGGCGTAGCGGCACCTCGTAGGACTCCATCACCGGCTCGCTGTCCAGCCCCGGCCGGTAGCGGGCGACCTCGAGTGCGATGCGGTCTGCCATCCCTACCTCCCGTACACGCGTTCTCCCGGCGGCCAGCGGGTGATCGTCACCGGGAGGTACTTGATGCGGGCGGTGCCGTCGGGTTCGCGGTGGATCAGCGAGTGCGCGAGGAACCGCTCGTCGTCGCGGGCCGGGAAATCGGTGCGTTGATGCGCCCCGCGCGACTCCTCACGATGCCCTGCACAGGTGATGATGGTCTCGGCAACGTCCAGCATGAACGACAGTTCGAGCAGGGCCACCAGCTCGGTATTGAACGTCCGGCTGTGGTCGTCGATCGCCGCGTCGGCGAACCGCAGCCGCAGCTCGCGCAGCTTGTCGGCCGCCTTCGCCAGTGAATCGCCGTCGCGGTAGATCCCGGCGCCGTTCTCCACCGTGGTCTGCATCTCGGAGCGGATGTCCGCGATGCGCTCGTGCCCTTCCGCATGCCGGCTCAGGTCTCGCTCCAGCCGGCGTTCCTCGTCGCGGCCCTGCGCCAGGATCGCCCGCGGTGCGGCGCCGCCGTATCGGCCGGCGAACACGGCGGCGGCCCGCCCGGCGCGGTTACCGAAGACCAGGCACTCCGGCAGCGAGTTCGACCCCAGCCGGTTGGCGCCGTTGATGCTGACGCAGGCGACCTCGCCGGCGGCGTACAGGCCCTCCAGCGGTGTGGCACCGCGGAGGTCGGTGTGGATGCCGCCCATCATGTAGTGCACCACTGGGCGTACCGGGACGAGTTCGGTGACCGGGTCGATGTTCTGGTACTTCGAGCACAGCTCCCGCACGAAGGGGAGCTTGGCGTCAATGAGCTTCGCGCCAAGGTGGCGCAGGTCCAGGTGCACGATAGGCCCGTACGGCGTGTCGATGGTGCGGCCCTTGTCGAACTCGTGCACGAACGCTTGCGACAACCGGTCACGTGGTCCCAGCTCCATGCTGCGCAGCACCGGAGTGGGTTCGGGTTTGCCGAGGTCGTAGTCCTGCAGGTAGCGGTAGCCGTCCTTGTTGAGCAGCCAGCCGCCCTCGGCGCGGGTCGCCTCGGTGATCAGGATGCCGGTGAAGGGCAGACCGGTGGGGTGGTACTGGACGAACTCCATGTCCTTGAGTGGCGCGCCGGCCCGGTACGCCAGCGCCATGCCGTCCCCGGTTTTGATGTTGGCGTTGGTGGTGAAGGGGTAGACCCGGCCGCAACCCCCGGAGCACACGATGACGGCGCCGGCGGTGATGGTCTCGATCCGGCCGGTGGCCAGTTCGATGGCGACGACGCCCCGTACCCGCCCGTCGTCGACGAGCAGCTTCGTGACGAACCACTCGTCGTACCGGACGATGTCCTGATAGGACAGCGCAGTCTGGAACAGCGTGTGGAGCAGGTGGAATCCGGTCCTGTCGGCGGCGAACCAGGTACGCATCTTCGTCATGCCGCCGAAGGCCCGGACCGCGATGTGCCCGTCCGGCTGACGGCTCCAGGGACAGCCCCAGTGCTCCAGCCGGAGCAGTTCGCGCGGAGCCTCGGCGACGAAAGCCTCGACGGCATCCTGGTCACACAGCCAGTCGCTGCCGGACACGGTGTCGTAGGCGTGCTCGTCGAGGCTGTCGTCGGCACTGGCGACCGCGGCGGCTCCGCCCTCGGCAGACACCGTGTGGCTGCGCATGGGATAGACCTTCGAAACGATCGCCACACTCAGCCGCGGGTTGGCTTCCGCCACCGCAATGGCTGCTCGCAGGCCGGCGCCGCCGCCCCCGATCACCACGACGTCGTGAAACGCGGTCATGGGCGCCCGGTCAAGCCTCGTGGTCGCCGCTGTGCTCGTCGGTCAGGACCTTGCCGTCATGGCGAACGGTCCTGATTCGCACGCTGCCGTCGTGGAACTCGTGCCGGATCCGGCGGCAGCCGCACGCATAGAGCAGGTCGTCGAAGCGGAGGCCCTCGGAGTCGCCTTCGCGGCTGCGGTTCCCGTCCACGAGCCGCCCGCACGGCGCTCGTTCCTTGGTGAAATGTGTGCTGGTGCCGGTCATCGCCCACCTCCTCGACGGCTGGGCGTTGGTGACTCAC
>JAWWOY010000370.1:0-4822 GCA_033851195.1 Kribbellaceae bacterium
CTGCCCGGTTCTCGCGAGCGAAGGCGAGGTGCGGTCCAGCCGGATCGCGCTGTGCGCCGCAACCCGGAAGGTGCTGCAGGATGGACTCGGTCTGCTCGGCATCACCGCACCCGACGCCATGTAACCCATATTGAGATGCCGTTCGCGCAGGCTGGGTCTACGGTTCCGCGCATGGGGACTTCTGAGGTGTGGCCGGGCGGGGTAGCGGCACGGGCCATCGAGAGAGCCGACGCCGAGGCGTGGGCGGAACTGCTGGCGGCCGTCGAGAAGGCCGACCACACCGGCGAGAACTATGACGCCGACGACCTGACCGAGGAGCTCGGGGATCCGAAGCTGACTGCGGCCACGGACACGATCGGCCTCTGGTCGGACGGGCTGATGGTCGGCTACGGCAAGGTGTCCGGGCCTGATGAGGTGATCGACGTCCACCGGATCTTCGCCGAGGGCTGCGTGCACCCTCAGTGGCGGGGGCGCGGTCTGGGCGGCGGCCTGATGACGTGGCTGACCCACCGGGCGACGACCATGCACCACGAGCGTCACCCGGAGGCACCGGGCGAGATCGGCACCGCCGCGATCAGCACGAGCTCGTCCGCGCTGAAATTGTTCGCCGCCCGTGGCTTCGAGGCCTGCCGGTACTTCTTCGAGATGGAACGCGACCTCGGCGCCGAGCCGGTGCCCGCGTCGCCTGTTGTGGACGGCCTACGGCTCGTGGAGTTCGATCCGACGTACGACGAGGCGCTGCGGCTGGCGCACAACGAGGTCTTCCTGGACCACTGGGGCTCAACCCCGAAGGATCCGGAGTCATGGAAGACCTGGTTCACCGGCTCCAGGGCGTTCCGGGCCGCGCAGTCCTACCTGGTGCTGGACGGCGACCGGATCGCGGCGTACGTCCTCGGCTATGAGTACGTCGCGGACACCGCCGCCACAGGCATCCGGGAACTGTACGTCGGCCAGGTCGGAACCAGGCGGGACTACCGCGGCAGGGGTGCGGCCCGGGCGGCATTGGCCCGGGTGATGACGGTGGCCGAGGACGCGGGCTTCCGGCGCGTGTCGCTCGGCGTCGATGCCGAGAATCCGACGGGTGCGCTGGGCCTCTACGAGAAGCTGGGTTTCCAGACGAAGCATCAGCAGATCAGGCACCGCCTGCCGATCGGCTGACCGGCGGGATGGCGCTCTGCCAGGAGCCAAGGTGACCGAGGTCCTCGCCACCATTGCGGCGAGGACCTCGGCTCGCTCAGTCGGCGGAAGCCAGCTCCGCTGCAAGCGCACCTTCCACTGCAACCGGCTCGGCTGCCACAGTGGCCGGCTCGGTTGCCACAGCGGACTTCCGGGCCCAGGGCCGGACCGTGACCACGATGGCGACCAGGGTGAGCACGG
Organism: Kribbellaceae bacterium; assembly: GCA_033851195.1. Taxonomy (GTDB): domain Bacteria; phylum Actinomycetota; class Actinomycetes; order Propionibacteriales; family Kribbellaceae; genus Kribbella. The sequence goes on from JAWWOY010000370.1 coordinate 1,378, forward strand.
CGTAAACGGTCGCGCCGATGAAGGCCGCACCGACACCATCCGTCAGCACCACACGGGCCTGCTGCGCCGGGTTCCCAGGTACGCCGCGCTCGACGGACGAGCGGGACGCCGTACCGAAGACGGTGACCAGGATGCCGAGGCCGAGAGCGCCACCGACCTGCTGAAACACGTTCAGCAGACCAGAGCCGGCGCCTGCGTCCTCAGGCCGTATGCCGGCCAGAGCACGACCGGCCAGGGGGATGAAGATCATCCCGGCGCCGATCCCGAACAGGATCAGCGGGCCGACCACGGACCCGACGTACGAGCTGTCGACCGTGACCTGGGTCAGCCAGGACATGCCGGCGACGAGCGAGATGGCGCCGGTGATCATCAGCCTGCCGCTGCCGAGTCGGCCGACCAGCTTCGGCACCGTCCGGGACGCGGTGAAGAGCAGACCCGTCAGCGGCAGGAAGGCAAGACCAGCCTCCAGCGGGCTGAAGCCCAGCACACCCTGGAGGAACTGGGTGAGGAAGAAGAACATCCCGAACATCGTCCCGACCACCAGCAGCATGGTCAGGTACGCCGCGACCCGGTCCCGCTCTGCGAACAACCGCAGCGGGACGATCGGGTGGCTGGCGCGCCGCTCGATCACTACGAACACGGCCAGTAGCACGACACCGATGGCGAAGGCAGTCAGCACCTCGGGAGAGGTCCAGCCGGCCTCGGCGACGCGGATGAAGCCGTAGACGAGAGAGCTGATGCCGACCGTCGAGGTCAAGGCACCGGCGATATCGAACCTGCCCGATTCAGCGGGTGTCTCGGCCAGCACGTGCCGGGCGGCGAAGACCAGACCGATGCCGATCGGCACGTTGATGAACAGGCCCCAGCGCCACGAGACCCAGTCAGTGAGCATGCCACCGACCACCAGGCCGATGCTGGCACCACCGGACGAGACCAGGCTGTAGAGGCCGAGGGCCTTCAGGCGTTCCGGGCCCTCCCGGAAGGTCAGCATCAGCAGGGTGAGGGCGGCCGGCGCGGCGATCGCCCCGCCGATCCCCTGCAGGACACGGGCCGCGAGCAGCAACTCAGCGGTCGGCGCGAGCCCGCCGAGCAACGAGGCGGCAGTGAAGACGCTGACGCCGGTGATGAAGACCCGCCGCCGGCCGAGCAGGTCGCCGGCGCGGGCGCCGAGGAGCAGCAGGCCGCCGAAGGCGAGGGCATATGCGTTCTGCACCCAGGACAGGCTGGACGGGCTGAAGTCGAGGGCGTGCTGGATCTTAGGCATCGCGATCGTCACGACCGTGCCGTCCAGAATGACCATCAACTGCGTGATGACGATGACTGCGAGGATGACACCGGGCCGCCGCGCGGGCGTGCCGGTACTGGCGCCGGCCGGCGCCGCGGATGTTGTCGACATAGTGAGAGTTGCTCCTTCCCCCGAAGGGGCTAGAGTGGGAACGGAAGAAGTGGAGCGCTCCTCCGGATACAATACGGAGGCTTCCTCCGCTTTTTCAAGCGATTTTCAGGTGACTTTTCTGAGCGCAGCTTCGGACGACTTCGGCGGGAGGCCGGGATGGATGTGACACCGCTGCCTACGACGCGGCCGACCCGGGCCGACGCGCGGCGCAACTACGACCTGTTGGTGGCTGCCGCCCGAGATGCATTCGCCGAGCACGGCACCGCGACCTCACTGGAGGAGATCGCGCGGCGGGCCGGGGTCGGCATCGGCACGCTGTACCGGCGTTTCCCGAGCCGGTGCGCGTTGCTCGAGGCGGTCTACGTGGACGAGATCCAGTCCGTCTGCGATCGCGCTTACGGTTTCGCCGAGGAGCTGGAGCCGTTCGACGCGCTGGCCGCCTGGCTGCGCAGCTTCGTCGGTTACGGCGTCTCGAAGAAGACCCTGGCCGGGGAACTGACAGAAGCGCTCGGCAAGGATTCCGAGTTCTTCCAGGTCTGCAAGCTGAACGTGCGCGGGGCGGGCGACCTGCTGCTGGAGAAGGCGAAGCAGGCGGGCGCAGTCCGGCCCGAGTTGGATCTGATGGACATCCTGCGGCTGGTCGGCGGCATCACGATGGGCCGGGACATCGAGCCCGAGCAGGCCGACCGGCTTCTGGACATCGTGCTTGCCGGGCTGAAGCCGGTCCCGGCCGAGACTAGTGTCCCGGGACACTAGCCCTTTTCAGCCGCCAGATACTCGGCAAGTGCGACCCGCCAATCCCTGGTGGTGATACCTACGGCCTCCAGCGCCGACAGGTCGAGCGCGCTGTTGGACGGCCGCGGCGCCACGTTGGGGCGGTCACGGGCGTACTCGGCAGAGCTGATCGGCCGGACCTTGCAGCCGGTGCCTTCGAGGATCGCGGCAGCGAAGTCCGCCCAAGACACCACGTCACCCGATCCGGTGGCCTGGTACGTACCGGACGGGCAGCTACGGTCGAGCAGCGTGATCAGCACGTCCGCCAGGTCGGCGGCGTACGTCGGGCGGCCGAACTGGTCGTCGACTACCGAGACCTCGTCTCGGTCCACACCCAGCCGGAGCATCGTGCGGACGAAGTTCGGGCCGTCGCCGAACACCCAGCCGGTTCGCACCACGTAATACGTCGGCGCGAGCCGCGCGGCCAGCTCTCCCGCGGCCTTGGTGATGCCGTAGACGCCGCGCGGGTCAGGCGCCAGTTCGACCGGGACCGGACCGGTCATAGCCGTTTGGAAGACGTAGTCGGTGCTGACGTGCACCAGCGGGATGCCGAGCCGGCGCGCGTGCCACGCCAGGTTCGCGACACCCGTAGCGTTGACCTCCCAAGCGCGCAGCGTGCTGTCCGGCTCCTCGGCCTTGTCGACAGCGGTCCAGGCCGCGGCGTTGATGATGGCCGTGATACCGGTCCAATCGAAGGCGGCAAGCGCGTCGCGATCGGTGATGTCGAGGTCCGCGGAGCCGGCGAGCCGCGCCTCCGGCAGCCGCGCGCCGAGGGCCCGGCCGAGTTGCCCGGCAGACCCTGTGATCAGCGGGCCGCTCACTCTTCGTCCCAGTCGGACCGGATCGGCGTCACCGAGTCCAGCATCGGGTGCCCGGCATCCTTCTGGCTGTAGATCAGTTGGTCCCTCGGCAGCGGCCACGGCACGGCGAGCTGAGGGTCGAAGAGGTTCACCAGGGTGTACTTGGCTTCAGGTGACCAGTGCGCGTTGACCAGGTAGTTGTAGACCGTGTTCGGCTCGAGCGTGCAGAACGAGTTCCCGCAGCCGCGCGGCACATACAGCCCCTGCCTGGGGGTGAGCTCGAACGTCTCCAGCCGGCCGAACCCGGCGCCGTCGCGTAGGTCCACGATCGCGGTGAACACCCGGCCGAACGCCGGCGAGATGTACTTGTCCCAGGGCTCGGCGTGGATGCCCCGGGTGACGCCCACCTCGGCGTTGTAGGAGACGTTGTTCTGCACGATCTCCAGCCGCGGCAGCCCGAGTTTCTCCAGCTTGG
>JAWWOY010000375.1:0-4466 GCA_033851195.1 Kribbellaceae bacterium
GACGCCCGCACGGTGGCGGTGGCTCAGTACACGATCGTCAACGGCATCGGCTACGACGCCTGGGCGGACAAACTGCTGTCCACCAACGCCGCCGAGGGCCGCACCGACCTCAAGGTCGGTGACTTGGTCGGCATCAAGCCCGGCGGCAACCCGCACCGCTGGTACTCGCCGGACAACGTCCACCAGGTGATCGAGAAGATCACGGCCGACTACAAGTCACTCGACCCAGCCGACGCCGCGGACTTCGACAAGCTGAAGAACACGTTCGAGACCGAGACCCTCGCCTCGTACAACAAGCTGGTCTCCGGGATCAAGGCGAAGTACGCAGGCACGCCGATCGGCGCCTCCGAGTCGATCGTGAGCCCGCTCGCCGACGGCCTGGGGCTGAAGATGCTGACCCCGGACTCCTTCCTCAGCGCGATCAGCGAGGGCTCCGACCCGACCGCGCGGGACAAGGCCGCCATCGACCAGCAGATCGCCGGCAAGCAGATCAAGATCTACGTCTACAACAGCCAGAACGCCACCCCGGACGTGCAAGCCCAAGTGAAGGCCGCCAAGGCCAAGGGCATCCCGGTGGCCACCGTCACCGAGACCCCCACCCCAGCCGGAGTGTCCTTCCAGGACTGGCAGGTCCGTCAACTCCAGGGCATCGAACAGGCCCTGGCCAAGGCCACCGGGAAATGACCGTGAACCAGGCAGCACGTATCCGCGAGGCGGGACGCCCCACCGACGTACCGCAGACCCAGCCGTCCCCGGGAACGACGTCCACGCCCTCCACCGCAGTGGTGTCACTGCGGGATGCGGCGGTACGAGTCGGTGGGCGCACCCTGTGGTCCGGGGTCGATCTTGAGGTCGGCGCGGGCGAGTTCGTCGCCGTGCTCGGCCCGAATGGAGTGGGCAAGTCCACCCTGGTCAAAGTCCTGCTCGGCGTACTGCCGCCTGCCGCGGGCGAGGTACGGGTGCTGGGCGAGCGGCCGGGCCAGTCCGGACAACGCGTCGGCTACCTGCCGCAGCGCCGGAGCTTCGACGCGTCGCTGCGGATGCGCGGCACCGACATCGTGGGGCTTGGCTGGGACGGCGACCGCTGGGGGATCCCGCTGCCCGGCCGCCAGCGGAAGGCCGCTAGGGCGCGGATCGCCGAGGTGATCGAACTGGTCGGCGCGTCGGCGTACGCGAACCGGCCGATCGGGCAGTGCTCGGGCGGGGAGCAGCAGCGACTGCTCATCGCACAGGCGCTCGTACGCCGCCCGGAACTGCTGCTGCTCGACGAGCCACTGGACAGCCTCGACCTGCCTAACCAGGCCGCCGTGGCTGCACTGGTCGGCCGGATCTGCCGGGACGAAGGAGTGACCGTGGTCATGGTCGCGCACGACGTCAACCCGATCCTGTCCCGCCTCGACCGGGTGGTGTACCTCGCCGAGGGCGGTGCCATCGCGGGCGACCCCGAGCAGGTCATCACGTCCGAGACCCTGTCCCGGCTGTACGGCACACCGATCGAGGTACTGCGCACCTCCGACGGCAGGCTCGTCGTTGTAGGACAGCCAGAGGCACCCGCCCTCCACACCGACAGGCATGCCGGGCCGGGTGCCGCGGACGGGCGGCCATGATGCCACCGGCCCTCTTGGCCAGTGCCATCACGACCTACCCGGCTTGGTCGTGGAACCCGATCACCGACCTGCAGCAGATGTGGGTGTTCCCCTTCATGGTCAACGCCTTCCGGGCGGGCACGATAGTCGCCGTGTCGGCGGCGCTGATGGGCTGGTTCATGGTGTTGCGCCGGCAGACCTTCGCCGGCCACACCGTTGCCGTCGTCGGCTTCCCCGGCGCGGCAGGTGCCACGCTGATCGGCGTCAGCGCGATCTACGGGTACTTCGCCTTCTGCGTCACCGCGGCCCTGGTGATCGCCGCAATCCCGCGCGCCGGACGGGCCGCCGACGGACACGAATCGGCGGTCACTGGCACCGTCCAGGCCTTCCTGCTTGCCTGCGGCTTCCTGTTCACCGCTCTGTACAAGGGGCTGCTGGGCGGCGTGACCTCGCTGCTCTTCGGCAGCTTCCTGGGTGTCACCACGACCCAGGTCTGGGTACTGCTTGCCGTGGCGGTCGCCGTGCTCGCCGTGCTGGCCGCTATCGGACGTCCGCTGGTGTTCGCCTCTGTCGACCCCGATGTCGCTGCCGGGCGTGGTGTCCCGGTGCCCCTGCTGTCCACGCTGTTCCTGGTCCTGCTGGGGGCAGCGGCGGCCGGGGCGAGCCAGATCACCGGCACCCTGCTGGTGTTCGCCCTGCTGGTGATGCCAGCCGCCACCGCGCAGATACTCACTGCCCGGCCCGCGCTGAGCCTGTCGCTGTCCGTGCTCATTGCCCTTGGGGTGACCTGGCTCGGCCTGATCGCCGCCTATTACTCGCCGTACCCCATCGGCTTCTACGTGGCCACCTTCGCGTTCGGCGGCTACGTCCTGGCCCGGCTCGGCCGCCTCGCCGTAACCCAGCTGCCTCGCCTCATACCTGCCGGGGTTCCGGCATGACGATGGACCTGGCTGCAACCGGATGGGCCGCCGCCTTTGGGCAGCCGTTCTTCCAGCACGCCCTGCTTGCCGGCACGGCCATCGCTGCGGCGGCGGGGTTGACCGGCTACTTCCTGGTGCTGCGTTCCCAGGTCTTCACTGGCGACGCACTCAGCCATGTCGCCTTCACCGGCACCCTCGCCGCCCTCGCCCTGGGCTACGACCTGCGCCTCGGCCTGTTCGCCGCGACCATCGTCGTCGCGTTGCTGCTCGGCGTCCTAGGCAACCGGGGCCGGCCCGACGACGTGGCCATCGGCAGCGTCTTCTCCTGGATCCTGGGCCTGGGCGTCTTCTTCCTGACCCTCTACACCACGTCCCGCAGCGCAGCCAACGGCGGCGCCGGAGTCAATGTGCTCTTCGGGTCGATCTTCGGTCTGTCCGCCACCCAGGCTCTGACTGCGGCGCTGGTGGCGGCTGGAATCTGCGCGGCCGTCGCCGCCATCGCCCGGCCGCTGTTGTTCGCCTCCGTCGACGAGGCGGTGGCCGCCGCACGCGGCGTGCCTGTACGGCTCCTCGGCTTCGGCTTCCTGGCCCTGGTCGGCGCCTGCGCGGCGGTGGCCACCCAAGCCGTCGGGTCACTCCTGATCCTGGGCCTGCTCGCTGCACCGGCCGGCGCCGCTCAGCGCCTCACCGACCGCCCCTACCGGGCGCTGGTCTTATCCGCCGCACTCGCGGTCGCCGAGATGTGGGCCGGGCTCGCCCTCAGTTACGCGGTGCCAAAGCTCCCACCGAGTTTCGGCATCCTGGCCGCCGCCACCACCGTGTACGCCGCGACCTACGCCACCGGCATCCGGAGGCCAAGCCCAGCCATGGCGGCCTGAGCTGGCACACGATCACGCACGTGCCGACTTCACCAGCGCCCAGACCCTTCACGCCCGGCTGCGGTCTTCACAGCCAAGGATTTGACAGTCACCCTCAGCTACCGGCAAGCTCATCGAAGATGAAATTCATGTTCAACTGAGAGGTGGTAAATAGCCGTGCGGATCGCGTTCGTCGGCAAGGGCGGGAGCGGCAAGACAACGCTCTCGGCGCTCTTCGCCCAGCATCTGGCCCGTTCGAGGGCACCTGTCGTCGCCATCGACGCCGACATCAACCAGCACCTGGGCAGCGCCCTGGGCCTGGACGAGTACGAAGCCTGCGCCCTACTGCCGCTGGGCGCGCAACTGCCCGAGATCAAGGAGTACCTGCGCGGCGACAATCCCCGGATCGCCTCCCGGGACGCCATGATCAAGACAACCCCGGCGGGCCAGGGATCCCGCCTGCTGCGGCTGCTCGGGCCAGACCCCGTGCACCAGCGTCACCTTCACGACGTGGACGGCGTCCGGCTGATGGTCACCGGAAGCTTCGAGGACGAGGATCTGGGGGTCGCCTGCTACCACTCCAAACTCGGCGCGGTGGAGCTGTACCTGAACCACCTCGTGGACGGCCCCGGCGAGTACGTCGTGATCGACATGACCGCCGGTGCGGACGCGTTCGCCTCCGGCCTGTTCACCCGCTTCGACCTGACCTTCCTGGTGGCCGAGCCCACTCGTAAGGGCGTCTCGGTCTACCACCAGTACCGCGAGCACGCCGCCGAGTTCGGCGTCCCGATCGCCGTCGTCGGCAACAAGGTCACCGGGCCGGAGGACGAGCGGTTCCTCATCGAGCAGGTCGGCGACCACCTACTGACCACCTTCGGGCACTCCGACTGGGTCCGCGCCCGCGAACAGGGCCGCGCCACCGGCGACCTGGAACCGGAACACCGCCTCGCCCTGGAACGCCTCCGTACCGCAGTCGACGCGACCACCAAGGACTGGGCGGCCTTCCAGCGCCAGGCCGTCGAGTTCCACCTGCGCAATGCGCACGCCTGGGCGAACCGGGCCACCGGCCAGGACCTGACCGTACAGATCGACCCGGACTTCCA
>JAWWOY010000406.1:0-3855 GCA_033851195.1 Kribbellaceae bacterium
CCGGTGGATCTTGGGGTTGACGCGATCGCCCGGGCCGACCTGGTGATCTGCCCGGCGCTGGCGGTCGACCGCAACGGCGTACGGCTGGGGCGTGGTGGAGGGTCGTTTGACCGCGCCCTGGCCCGCGTGCCCGCCGGTACCCCGATCTGGGCCGCCGTCTACGACACGGAAGTGGTCGACGCCCTGCCGAGCGACCCGCACGACCATCCGGTCCATGCCGCGCTCACTCCCACCCGCCTCATCCGACTGAGGCGATTTGTCGGGCCTGACTTGTAAAGCACGCCGCGTGACAGCGGACAAGAGTTAGTGGTGTGTCTAGCCGGCGGTCTTGGTGAGGGTCAGGGTGTGCTTGCGGCTGGCCTCGACGGCTCCCTTGGTGAAGGCCCACGGCAGGGATTTCCCGCGCGCCCACAGGTCGGTCTGATCGGTGTAGTTGGGGCTGAACGCGTGCCCGGACACCCCGGTCAGGTTGATCCATCGCGACTTGTCGAAGTCCGACAAGTCGACCACCATCCGCATCGACGGGGTGGCGGTGACCTGATAGCCCTTGGATGCGTCCCAACCGGTCGCGTCGACGGTGGACGAGCCGCCGCCGAGCTCGTACGGGCCGCGGTTGAAGAGCTTGTCGATCACGCCGATGCCGGTCTTGCCCAGCGTCTGGTTGGTCAGGGTCAGCGTGTGCAGCCGGCCCCACTGCCAGTTCGCCGGCTCGCGAGCCATCTTTTTGGTGATCTCGGCGCGGGCGTTGACCAGCGCCTCCCGCAGGATGTCGTCGCGGGTCTCCCGCTGCGGCGTGCCCGTGTCGTCCCACCAGATGTTGTTCGGCTGCGCGAGCAGGTTGCGCATCACCTCGAACCAACGGGAGCCGCCGTCCGGCCAGGTCGATTCCGGCATCTGATCTTGGAAGGTGAGCGCCAGCAGGTTGCGCCAGACGACGTTGAAGTACGCCGCCGGCGCCGAGTTCGCGGGCTGGGTGAAATCCCAGCCGCGCAGCGTGTCCTGGCCCTGCTTGTCGAAGGCGTCGGTGATGCCGATCCGGAGCAGGTAGGGCGTGAGTACTTCGGCGTTGAGGTTCTTCGTGTCCAGCTGGATGGACGCCATCGAGTTCACGTCCAGCTTGTCCACCGCGTGGATCCGGTCGAGGATCTCCTGCGAGCGGTAGCCGTAGTCCCAGGTGTCGGTCAGGTGATACTGGTACGACTTCGGTACGACCGCCTGGTTCGCTGTCACGATGATGCCGTCGGCAGGGTCGAACTCGGTCGGCATCGCGTTGAACGGGATGTAGCCGGCCCAGTCGTACCGCGGATCCCAGCCCGGTACCGGCCAGTCGCCACTGCCGCGCTTGCGGATCGGGACGCTCCCGGGCGCCTGGTAGCCGATGTGGCCCTCGCGGTCGGCGTACACGAGGTTCTGCGACGGCACCTCGAACAGCTTCGCGGCGGCCCGGAAGGCGGTCCAGCTCTGCGCCCGGTCGATGGCGAAGAGCGCGTCCGCGGTCCGGCCCGGAGTGAGCGCGGTCCAGCGCATCGCGACGCCGTACGGCTCGGGGTTCTTGCCCTTGGCGGTCAGCTTGCCGACCTCGCGCTGGTCAGCGCCGACGTCCGAGATCAGCGGGCCGTGCCGGGTCTCCCGGACGGTGATCTTCACCTCGGCGCTCTGGCCGGCGACCTTGAACACCTCGGTGCGGGTCTTCATCGGCTCGACCTTGTTGCCGTAAACCGCGCCGTTGCCGCGCAGCTTCTCCAGGTAGAGGTCGGTGACGTCCGGGTTGAGGTTGGTGAAACCCCAGGAGATGGCGCTGTTGTGCCCGATCACCACGCCGGGCAGGCCGGCGAAGCTGAAACCGGACACGTCGAACGGGCACTGCGGGCTGAACTTGTTGCAGTGCAGCCCGACCTGGCTCCAGATGCCCGGCATGGTCGCGCCCAGGTGCGGGTCGTTCGCGAGCAGCGGCTTGCCGGAGGTGGTGTGCTCGCCGGAGACGACCCAGGAGTTCGAACCGATGCCGTCGCCGCTGCCGAGCAGTTGGGGCAGACCGGCCACGACCTTCTGGACTGTGTCCAGCGACTTGAGTGACTTGACCAAGGCCGGGTCCAGCGCACTGCGGCGCGCCTGGGACGCCACCGGGGCCATGGTGAACTTGCCGCCGACCACTGCGCCGCTCGGCAGGATCGGCTCGTTCCGGTTGTACGGATACTGCGGATAGAGGGTGCTGATCTGCTTGGCCGGAACTGTCGCGGCCAGCTTGGTGCGGGCGATCTCGTCGCTCATGTTGCCGCCCAGGTCCCACGCCATCGCCTTCAGCCAGGCGAGCGAGTCCGCCGCGGTCCATGGCTCGGGCCGATACTCCGTGCCCTTCAGTGACAGGACGGCGTACTCGAGCGACAGGCCGGAGCCCGAGTGCTGGTCCAGGTAGGCGTTCACGCCCCGCGCGTAGTCGTCGAGGTACTGCCGGGTGGCCGGCGACAGCAGGCCCAACTCCTGCTCGGCGACCCGGCGCCAGCCCATCGTGCGGATGAACTTGTCCGTCGTCAGCGCGTCCTTGCCGAACAGCTCGGAGAGCCGCCCGGAGGTGACATGCCGGCGGAAGTCCATCTCGAAGAACCTGTCCTGCGCGTTCACGTAGCCCTGCGCCGCGAACAGATCGCTTGGCCGGTCGGCGTAGATCTGTGGGATCCCGTTGGCGTCCCGGACCACCTCCACGTCGGCGTCGAGGCCCGGCAGCTGGACCGTCCCGTCGTACGTCGGAATGGAGTGACGGACCACGAAGACCCCGGTACCGGCGACCACCAGGAGCAGCGTGGCGAGCGCGATACCGCTGATGACGATGACTCGTAACAGGCGGCGCACGGACCCAACCGTAGAGAATGCCGACGCGCACCCCCAAACAGGGATCCGCGCAACCCTCACATCCACGGGTGTTGCGGCGTTGAACTGACATGAACCACGACCTCGAGTTCGTCCCCGTCCCGCCGGCCGACCTGGACCGGATCCGCTCCAGCGGCATCGACGACTACGGCCACCCGTTCACGGTCCGGACGACCGGGGCCGGGGCGCCGCTGCGCTGCTGCCTGACCTTGTCCACCGACGGCGAGCAGGTCGCGCTCATCGCCTACCGCCCGTCGCCACTTGGCGGCCCGTACGCCGAGGTGGGCCCGGTCTTCGTGCACGCCGAGGCTTGCCGGGGTTTTGCCGGCGACGTCTTCCCGGCGGATTTCCGCGAGCACCGCCCAGTGCTGCGCCCGTACGACGCCGACGGGCTGATGCTGGACGGCATCGTCGCCGAGCGTGGTACCAGCGAGGACGAGCTGAAGCGGCTCTTCCACGACCCGGAGGTCGCGCTGGTGCACGTACGCAACCTGATCGCCGGCTGCTGGAACTTCTCGGTACGCCGCAAGCCGTGACTGGTTGTCAGCCGAGAGGGCTGGCGTCGTTCGCGAGCGGCGTCAGCTCGAATACCTCGACGGAGCCGGAGGCGTAGCGTCCGGGCAGCAGTCGCCGGAGCTCGGCCGAGGGGCGGGACACGTTCGTGTCGAACACCAGCCAGCGGACGCCGTACTTGGTCCGGAAGTTCTCCAGCTCGGCCCGGTTCGGGGTCCGGAAGATCGCGTCGTTGGCTCTCAGCAACGGCTGGTCCCAGAACGAGCCGTTGGCCCGGCTGCGGGCCGTATGGATGTAGGCCCAGCCTTCGACCAGGACCCGGCGCTCGGCGTACGCGGACAGCCAGAAGTTGCGGGCGTCGCACTTCCTGTCGGCATACACAGGGGTGCAGTGCGAGTTGGTGGCCAGCCGGTCGGAGACTGCCGAGTGGTCCCGGATGTAGCGGGCGGCCTCGGCACCTCCGGTCGGGATCTG
>JAWWOY010000409.1:0-6208 GCA_033851195.1 Kribbellaceae bacterium
GCGGGCTCCGGTCTGCGCGGTCACAGCACCGTTGCCCGGCCAGAGGCTCCGGTCGACGACACCACCACTGAGGAGAAGGAAGGTGCCAAGGTATGAAGCTGATCACCGCGGTGATCAAGCCGCACAAGCTGGAAGACGTCCGGGCCGCGCTGGAGACGTTCGGCGTCACCGGTATGACGGTCACCGAGGCGAGCGGCTACGGTCGGCAGAAGGGCCACACTGAGGTCTACCGGGGCGCCGAGTACGAGGTGGACCTGGTTCCGAAGGTCCGGCTCGAGGTCGTCGTCGAGGACGCCGACAGCGCCGAGGTGGTCGACGTGATCGTCAAGGCCGCCCAGACCGGCAAGATCGGTGACGGCAAGGTCTGGGTCGTCCCGGTCGAGTCGGTCGTCCGGGTCCGCACCGGTGAGGTCGACGGAGACGCCCTCTAGATGATTGATCGAGCAGAGCAGCGGCGCGTCCGTGCCGAAGAGGCCGACGCGCTGCTGTACCTGCTCCTTTCGCAGGCATCTGACGCCCTCGGTGTTCCCACCGAGGGCGTCGCATTGGTCGCCGTCGGCGGCTACGGTCGGGAGGAGCTGTCGCCGTACAGCGATCTCGACGTGATGCTCGTCCACGTCGAGGGATACCCACGCGTGGACGAGTTGGCCGCGCAGATCTGGTACCCGCTGTGGGACTCCCGGACGCGGTTGGACCACAGCGTCAGAACCGTCGCCGAGGCTCAGCAGGCCGCCGCCGACGACGTACGGGTCGCACTCGGCCTGCTGGATGCACGGCATGTCGCGGGTGACTCCCACCTGACGCTGCAGCTGCGGTCGGTGCTGATGGCCGACTGGCGACGTACCGCCAAGACGCGGCTGCCTGCACTGGCCGAGGCCTGCCGGGAGCGGGCCAATACCGTGGGTGAGTTGGCGCACCTGGCTGAGCCCGACCTCAAGGAGGCGTACGGCGGCCTGCGGGACGCAGTGGTGCTCCGAGCCCTGGTCGCGTCCTGGTTGATCGACGTACCGCACCCAGTGGTGGAGCGGGCCAGGCTGGACCTGCTGAACATCCGGGACGAGCTTCACGAGGTGGCTGGACGCGCCACCGATCGACTGGTGGCAGACGTCGCTGCTGATGTCGCACGAGGCTTGGGCCTGCCGGACCGCGATGCGCTGCTGCGACACGTCTACTCGACCGGCCGCACCCTCGCGCACGTCTGCGACGTGTCCTGGCGCCGGATCGAGAGCTTAGTCGCCCGGACGCCGCGCTCGCGTCGGCGGAGCCGTACCACCGGAGGCCCCCTGCTCCTGGCGCTGGACGAGGGCGTCGGTCAGCACGAGAACGAGGTCGTGCTGATGCCCGAGGCACGTCCGGAACGCGATCCTGTGCTCGGCCTGCGCGCTGCGGCGGTTGCGGCCGACCGGGACCTGGTGCTGTCGCCCACTGTCTGCGCCCGGCTGGCTGCTACCTCGGCCGCGCTACCTGAACCGTGGCCAGCCGAGGCCCGGCGGCTGCTGTGTGCCTCGCTCGGAGCAGGTGAAGGCTTGCTGGAGGTCTGGGAGGCGCTGGACCAGGCCGGGTACATCTCCCGACTGATGCCGGAGTGGGATGCCGTTCGGTTCCGGCCGCCTCAGTCGGCCCTGCATCGGTTCACTGTCGACCGGCACCTGCTCGAGACCTGTGTCGAAGCTTCGAAGATGGTCCGGGACGTCCGTAGGCCGGACCTGCTGCTGATCGCCGCACTGCTCCACGACCTCGGCAAGGCCGTCGACGGCGACCACAGCGTCACCGGCGCTGCCATCGCCACGGCCGTTGCGCGACGGCTGGGATTCCCCCAGGCCGACGTGGACGCGATCACCTTGCTTGTCCGTCAACACCTCACCTTGGCGCAGGTAGCCACCCGCCGGGACCTGGACGACCCGATGACGGTCGACCTGGTCGCGGGCATCGTCGGCGACACCGAGACGCTTGATCTGCTGGAGGCCCTCACGTACGCCGATGCGCGTGCGGCCGGCCCGGCTGCTGCAAGCCCCTGGCGGCTCCGATTGGTCGGCGAACTAGCCCGGCGGGTTCGGGCAGAACTGTCCGGTGGTGGTGCCGGGCTGTGGGCTGACACGCCACCTATCCCGGTTCCGGAGCTCCACCAGGTGGTTGGTGTGGGCCGGCTCGGCGTCACCGTCTCGGAGCAGCGCGGGGACCTGCGGGTCAACGTCGCCGTACCGGATCAGGTAGGGACGCTGTCCACGGTTGCCGGCGTACTGGCAGTGGAGCGGCTAGCTGTGCGGTCAGCGGTCATCACGTCCGTCGACGGCCTGGGTATCTCGCAGTGGTCGGTGTCCGGTTCGGCTCCGGACCCGGTGCGGCTCCGGGACAGGCTCGGCGTGGCGTTACGCGACGACGCCGACCTAGTACAGCGACTGGCTGCTAGGGACTCGACAGTTCGACAAGGTGCCAAGCACCAGCCCAGTCGTGTCGATCTGCTGCCTGGGGCTTCCGAGACGGCCACAGTTCTGCAGGTTCGTGCCCATGACCGGCCAGGGCTTCTCTACGACGTCACCAGAGCTATCGCTGCGTCGGGAGCAGACATCAGGTCGGCGCACGTGAGCACTCTGGGCGCGGAGTGTGTGGACGTCTTCTACCTGACCGACAGCGAAGGTTCACCGCTGGAGGACGAGGACGCCCTCACCACAGCCAAGTCGGTGCTCGACCGCCTGACTTAAACCCATACCGCGGCCATCTAAGGTCGGGTCGTGCAGCTCGTAGAGACGTTCCAGCAGCAGGCACTGGCCTGCGAGCAACTCGGTTCGCCTTTGTACGCTGACCTGCTGCGGCCGCTCGTTGACGACTACGAGCTCGGTGGGGTGAGCAGCAACGTGCTGGCCGGGCATGAGGATGACCCGGGCCTGTCGGCGCTAGCGCGGAACTGCGGGCTCTGCTGACCCAGCCCCGGTCAACCCGCTGAGAAGACGCGGTGTCGTTCCTCCGGGCCATCGAACCGCCCGCGGGACACGTCACCGTTGTCTGGCACCCGGTGATGTGGCAGTACCTGTCGAAGGCCGGTCCGCTGACGAGACAATCGCCGCGCTGGGGGCCAGGGCTACTACGGAGTCGCCGGTCGCCCGTCTACTCTTCGAGCCGCTACGACCGACTCCGGCCGAGCCGCGCCGGTTCCTCGTCATACTGCAGCTGTGGCCGACCGGAGAGCGTCAGTTCCTCGGCGCCGGCGCCGGTGCACCGCACGGCATTCCGATGCGTTGGGACGATCCGCGCGCGATCCCTGGGGCGCGGTAGTGCTGGAGGGGATCGGTGGCGATGCGGGCCGGGCCTACCGTTATCTCCTCGCTGTGGTCGATGCGGCCTCGTCGGACGTCGCCGCGGAGCTGGAAACCTCGATGCCAACCTCGGCGTGCCCGGAGGGCGGTCGACGAGCTGCTCGAGATTCCACGATCCGTAAGTTCTGGTTGGTCAGTCGCGGTTGCGGTCAGCAGGTCCGGGGCGGCTCGGCGTGCTCCGAGCTGCGCCCGGAACCTGCGGTGAACCGGCGCCACGAGATCCGTCTGCCAACGAGGGAGCCTGTCTGATCGCCTGCGCGGCAGGAGCCGGTCCGCTGAGGAACCGCATCGTGGTCAGGGAGAGAGGAACGTCGACGCGAGTATCAGCCGCAGGCGGCGGGAGACTGATGAGGTCCGCGTTGGCGGGGATCTCCAGTACTGCGGCGCGGGTGGATTCCGCGTTGGGTGACTCGGCGGGAAAGGGGTGAGCCGGGTGCGCCTGGTAGTGCCGGCGGATCTCGTCGACCTTCGCATTCAGGCCGCGCCGGATGTCCTCCGCCACGGCCTCGCCCGTCCTCGCCGACCTGTCCGGCAGAGTCGGCCAGTGCTCGTGCTTCATCGTCTCGATCAACGCAGCCCGCACTGCCCCGCGATCCCCAGCCCGATCAGGCACCACGTCCCCCAACCGGTTCCGCACCACCCCCTCCGCCAACAAATCAAAATGCATCACCACCGGGCCTTGCGTACCCGCGTCGATGATGGCTTCACGCCTCAGGCGGGGGCCGGCGACTTGCGCCATCAAACTTTCGGTCGCCGCATAGGCGCCCCGATATTGAGGCTCTTCGAGTGTCAGCCCCGGATAGCCCGCCCGGCTGGTGAAGGCGCGAAAATCCTCTACAGTGCGGAGTTCGGCAAACCCCTCCATGACGCCCTCCGAGTGACCTGAGCGGACGGCGTTCGGCTCGGCAGGAGCATCGACCTCCATGCCGGCATGGGTCGTCTCGTGCAGGACCGTGGCCAACGCCTGGGCCTGCTGGCGGGGAGAGGTCGCGAAGGTCGATCCGGTCAGATATTGCATCACGTCGAGCTCAGAGAGCCGGATGGCGCCGGTCTTCGGATTGAAAGCACCCCAACGTCTGGTGCTGGTCGCATGCAGGTCGCCGTTCCAGCGGTCAGCGCCGGTCGGCCGCAGAGTGCGCGCTAGCTGGTAGAGCCGAGCGAATTCCTGATAGACAGCAGAATCGCGTGGGACGAGCCTGTTGTCGTCCACCAGTCAGCCGGTCTGCCCGGGTGCATCCTCCAGGGGCCAGGTCGGGTCGCGCAGCGCGTTCTCGAGATGTTCGAGGACTCTTGTCATCGCCCGGATGTCAGCCTCCTCGTCCACCGAGGCCCGGTCCGCGATCGCCCAGATCTTGCGGCGGGCGTCCTCAAGGGCGGCGATTCGTTCCTCGACGGTGCCGTCCGCGCGGTAGGCGGCCGCGTGAACCTGGCCTGCCTCGTGGTACAGATCGCTCCACTGCCTGGGCGGCGGTACCGGCTCGGCCAGCGACTCGATCAGGCCCACAGCCCACTCACGGTCCACGTCTGAGACATCGTCGGGAATGAGTTCGCGCAGCCGCACCTGCTCCTCGCCGACGTCCCGCTCTTCCTTGCGCACCCGATACCGGGCGCCTGAGAACGCCGAGTTGAACTTGGCGACGTCCAGCGGCATTTGTGCCTCCTTCGTGACCGGGGTTCTGTACTCAACGTCACGGTATCGGGCGCGCGCGGTGGGCGGTGGCGGTTATCCACAGGGTTTGCGGTGGCGGCTGCGGCGGGCGGCGCGGCGTACGGGGAGTCGGGGAGACTTCGGCGGCCGGTAGACTCGCGGAGTTGCCTGGGTGTGTTGTGGTGACTTTCTCCTCCACCGGAAGAAACGGACTGTTCTCTCGTGTTCGACACGCTTTCCGATCGCCTCTCCACCGCTTTCAAGAACCTGCGCGGCAAAGGCAAGCTGACCGACGCCGACATCGACGCGACCGCTCGCGAGATCCGGATCGCGCTGCTCGAGGCGGATGTCGCGCTGCCGGTGGTGAAGGACTTCATTGCCGCGGTGAAGGAGCGGGCCGCCGGGGCCGAGGTGCGTGGCGGGCTGAACCCGGCGCAGCAGGTCATCAAGATCGTCAACGATGAGCTGGTCCGGATCCTCGGTGGCGAGACCCGGGAGTTGCGGTTCGCCAAACGGCCGCCGACCGTGATCATGCTGGCGGGTCTGCAGGGCGCGGGTAAGACGACCCTGGCCGGCAAGTTGGCCAAATGGCTGAAGGAGAGCAAGCACCAGACTCCGATGCTGGTCGCGGCCGACCTGCAGCGGCCGAACGCGGTGACCCAGCTGCAGGTGGTCGGCGATCGGGCCGGCGTACCGGTGTTCGCGCCCGAGCCCGGCAACGGTGTCGGCGACCCGGTCGCGGTCGCCCGGCAGGCGATGGAGGAGGCGAAGGCCAAGCAGTACAGCGTGGTCATCGTGGACACCGCCGGCCGGCTGGGTGTGGACGAAGAGCTGATGAAGCAGGCCGCGGACATCCGCGACGCGGTCACGCCGGACGAGATCCTGTTCGTCGTCGACGCGATGATCGGCCAGGACGCGGTCAACACCGCGCAGGCCTTCCTGGACGGCGTCGGCTTCGACGGCGTGGTGCTGTCCAAGCTCGACGGTGACGCCCGCGGTGGTGCCGCGCTGTCGATCGCGCAGGTCACCGGCCGGCAGGTGATGTTCGCCTCGAACGGCGAGAAGCTCGAGGACTTCGACGTCTTCCACCCCGACCGGATGGCATCGCGCATCCTCGGTATGGGCGACGTGATGAGCCTGATCGAGAAGGCCGAGCAGTCCTTCGACGCGGAGGAGGCGGCCAAGACCGCCGCCAAGCTGCAGAAGAAGGGCGGCAAGGACTTCACCCTGGACGACTTCCTCGCCC
>JAWWOY010000433.1:0-3289 GCA_033851195.1 Kribbellaceae bacterium
TGCAGGGCGAGGAGGAGAAGCTCACCCTCGCGTCGCAGCGGCTGCAGGCGAAGGTGGAGTCGTTCCGGACCCGCAAGGAGACGATCAAGGCCACCTACACGGCGGCCGAGGCGCAGACCCGGATCAATGAGGCCTTCTCCGGTATCTCCGAGGAGATGAGCGACGTCGGGCTCGCCGTGCAGCGCGCCGAGGACAAGACCCAGCAGATGCAGGCCCGGGCCGGCGCGATCGACGAGCTGCTCGCCTCCGGCGCACTCGACGATGCCAGCGGGACCAGCAAGGACAGCATCAGCCTCGAGCTGGATCGGATGTCGTCGAACTCCGACGTCGAGTCCGAGCTCGCCGCGATGAAGGCGCAGCTCGCCCCGGCCGAGCCTCCGAAGCAACTTTCGCAGGACACCCCGGCTGGACAGCCTGCGCAGCAGCCGGTTCAGCAACCTGTCACCGAGCAGGTGCGACCGCAGGACGGAGACGCGCGATGATCGTCCGGATCATGGGTGAGGGCCAGTGGACCCTGGCCGACGACAAGCTGCCGCTCCTGAACTCGGTCGACACCGACCTCGAGAAGGCCGTCTCCAGCAACGACGAGGACAGCTTCCAGGTCGCGTTCGCCGCACTGCTGGAGTTGGTCCGCGGTCAGGGCGAGCGGGTACCGGACAACGAGTTGCGCGACTCCGACGCGATCCTGCCGCCGGGTGACAGTACGCTCGCCGAGATGCGCGAACTGATCAGCGGCGACGGACTCATCGCGGGCTGAAACCTCAGACAGCAATCCCCTGGTTCCAACTCTGTCAACACCTCTGCAGTCACTACTATCGGATGGCCGGTTGCCCGTAGTAGTCTTCGGTGAATTGCCGTCGACGGGGCGGTGAATAAGGGTGGATTGTGGCAGTGAGTTGCGCGCACAGCGCTATGCTCACGGGGGGTGACAGAGGGTGACGGATCCTGCCGTCATGGGGAAAGTTGTGTCCGAAAGGGATCTGAGTGATCCCACCACTCTGCCTTTGGCCGTTAGCAAGCCAATGGCACCTGAGTTCTTCGATCGTCGTCGGCCGGTCTGGGTCGTCCCTGATGCTGTTCCGGCGATCGTGCCGCGGTCCGCGCGGCTGACCGAGCCGCAATGGGTCGCTGTCTACCGGTGGGCTGCGCTCGGTGGCGACCTGTTGGCCGCGGTGCTCGGAGTCTCGATCGCGCTGCTGACCAGGTTCGGCTATCAGGTCGGCAGCGGTTACCTGATGTTCGGCAGTCTGCTGCCGCTGGCCTGGGTGGCGGGCGTCGCCTTGTCCAAGGGCTATGAGCCGCGGTTCTTCGGCGCCGGGCCGGACGAGTTCCGGTCCATCCTGCGCTCCGGTGCAGCGCTGACCGCGGTCGTCGCGATCGCGTCGTACGCGACCAAGAGTGAGATCGCGCGTGGCTTCGTCGTCCTGGCGATCCCGGCGACCGTGCTGCTGTCGCTGTTGCTGCGCTACGGCCTGCGCCGCGACCTCAGCCGGCACCGTTACCGCGGCCGTTGCATGCGGCGGGTGCTGGTTGTCGGCCGCAACGGCCAGGCAGCGAACTTGAGCGAACACCTGGAGAAGCGTCCCTCGGACGGCTTCCGGGTGGTGGCCACCTGTCGTCCGCGCGGTGACGGGCGACCGGGCAACCGGGAGACCGACGAGCTGATGCTCGGCCCGGACGAGCTGGACGAGGCCGACATCATGGCCGCGGTGGACCGGCACGCTGTCGACGTGGTCGCTGTCGCCTCCGATCCGGACCTGGCCGGCCAGTCCTTGCGCCGGCTGTCCTGGGCGCTGGAGCAGCGTGCTGTCGAGCTGATCGTGTCGCCCGGCATCATCGAGGTGGCCGGGCCGCGGATCTCGGTCCGCCCGGTTGCCGGTCTTTCCCTGCTGCACCTGGAGCGGCCGTCGGCGAGCGGCGGCCCGCACCTGCTGAAGAGTGTCTTCGACCGGGTGCTCGGACTTGCGCTGGTGATCGTGCTGTCGCCGCTGCTGATCGGTCTCGCGCTGGCGGTGCGGCTGACCAGCCGCGGTCCCGTGCTGTTCGTTCAGCACCGGGTCGGCCGCGCCGGTGACGAGTTCAAGATGCTCAAGTTCCGCAGCATGTACGTCGATGCCGAGCACCGGCTGGGTGACCTGCATGCGCTCAGCGATGGCAACGCGGTGTTGTTCAAGATGCGCGACGACCCGCGGGTGACCGGCCTCGGCAAGGTGCTACGACGCTTCTCGCTGGACGAGCTACCCCAGCTGATCAACGTGCTGCGCGGCGAGATGTCCCTGGTCGGACCACGCCCGCCGCTGCCACAGGAGGTCGCCCTGTACGCCGCGGACGACACCCGGCGGATGCTGGTCAAGCCAGGCCTGACCGGGCTCTGGCAGGTCAGCGGCCGCAGCGACCTGTCCTGGGAGGAGTCGGTCCGGCTCGACCTGCGGTATGTGGACAACTGGTCGATGACGCTGGACCTGCTGATCCTGTGGAAGACCGCGCGTGCGGTGGTCCGAGGATCTGGTGCCTACTGATGCCGGCTGAGGTCGGCGCGGCGTCGTACAGCAGGATCGACCGGGATTCGCGCGTCTATGTGGCAGGTCATC
This sequence comes from Kribbellaceae bacterium, assembly GCA_033851195.1. Classification (GTDB taxonomy): domain Bacteria; phylum Actinomycetota; class Actinomycetes; order Propionibacteriales; family Kribbellaceae; genus Kribbella. Next base: position 2,592 of record JAWWOY010000433.1, read on the forward strand.
GGGGCCTCGTCGGCTCGGCGATCTGGCGACGGCTGGAGGCGGACGGGTTCACCCAGCTGATCGGAGCTACCTCAGCCGAGCTGGACCTGCGTGATCGGGACAAGACGTTCGCGTTCTTCGCGGCGCACCGGCCGGAGGTGGTGATCGACGCGGCCGCCCGGGTCGGCGGGATCCTGGCCAACCGGGACCACCCGACCGAGTTCCTCAGCGACAACCTGCGGATCCAGGTCAACGTGATGGACGCGGCCCTCGAGGTGCGCACGCCGCGGCTGCTGTTCCTCGGCTCGTCCTGCATCTACCCCAAGTACGCCGACCAGCCGATCCGCGAGTCGAGTCTGCTGACCGGTGAGCTGGAGCCGACCAACGACGCGTACGCGATCGCCAAGATCGCCGGCATCATGCACGTGCAGGCGGTTCGCCGTCAGCACGGGCTGCGCTGGATCTCGGCGATGCCGACCAACCTGTACGGGCCGAACGACAACTTCGACCTGACCAGCTCGCACGTGCTGCCGGCTCTGATCCGCCGCTTCCACGACGCCAAGGCCGAAGGCACAGCCGAGGTTGTGCTGTGGGGGACGGGCACGCCGCGGCGGGAGTTCCTGCACGTCGACGATCTGGCCGATGCGAGCCTGCACCTGCTGGAGCACTACGACGAGCCGGAGCCGATCAATGTCGGTGTCGGCAGGGACGTGACGATC
>JAWWOY010000440.1:0-2581 GCA_033851195.1 Kribbellaceae bacterium
TCCACCTTGGCGTAGCCGTCCTTGAAGTACAGCGACAGCGGGATCAGCGAAACGCCCTGCTGCTCGACGGCCCGGATCAGCTTCTGCATCTCGTCCTTGTGCAGCAGCAGCTTGCGGGTCCGGCGCGGTTCGTGGTTCGTCCAGGTGCCGTGCTTGTACTCCGGGATGTGCAGGTTCTGCAGCCACAGCTCGTTGCCCCGCACGGCCGCGAAGGCGTCGACGAGGGAGGCCCGACCCAGCCGCAGGGACTTCACCTCGGTCCCGGTCAGCACGAGTCCGGCCTCCACCACGTCGTCGATGTGGTAGTCGTGTCGCGCCTTACGGTTCTGCGCGATGGGTTTCTGGCCGGTCTGTTTCACCATGTAGTAAGTATCTCAGGCCCGATCCACCAGTTTCTTGGTGCAGGACAGGTTCATAACCAATTCATCGGGTTAACCACCCGGCCGTCCTGGTACACCATGAAGTGCAGGTGGCAGCCGGTCGAGTAGCCGGTGGTCCCGACGTACCCGATCACCTGGCCCTTGCTCACGTGCTGGCCGACCTGCACGTTGTACCGGGACAGGTGGTTGTACACCGTGGTGATCGCCGAGCCGTGGATGATGCCGTTGTTCAGGAAGAGCCGGTTCCCGTAGCCGCCGTTGTAATACCGGTCCGTGATGACGCCGCTCGCGGCAGCATGGATCGGCGTACCGCAGGCGCCGGCGAAGTCGGTGCCGTCGTGCAGCTTCCAGTAGTGCAGGATCGGATGGAACCGCATCCCGTACGGCGATGTGATGTAGGAGTTGATCGGCCAGCTGAGCGAGGTCGAATCGTTCGGGATGCCCCGCGGCGACCGGTGTGCCGCGGCCTTCTCGGCGCGAACGCGCGCGATCAGGATCTGCTCCACTCGGTTCCGCTCGGCGACGAGGCTGTTGTACTGCGCGAGGTCGGCGTTCTTGGCCTTCTGCGCAGCGCTGTAGGCGACCAGTTTGGTCTGCGCGACCTTGGCCGCTTCGGCCTTGGCCGCCGCGACCTGCAGGATCAACCGGGTGACCTGCTGGACCGTCCGGGCGGCCTCGGCGCGCTGGGCACTCACCACCCGCTCGGCTTCGGCGACCTTGGCACGATTGTTCGCCAACTGCGCCTGGGCGTTGTTCAGGTTGGTGATCGCGTTGCTCTGGATGCCGAACACGTTGCGCTGAATCTGCAGGCTAGTGGCGAGATCGGCCGGCGACGCGCTGCGCAGCACGATCGCCAGTCCGACCAGAGTGTTCTGCTGTTGGTACGCCGCACGCACCGCCCGGCCGGCCACTTGCTGCCGCTGGGCGATCAGTACTTCGCCGGCATCGACGTTGGCCAGGGCCGTCGTCAGTGCGTGTTCGGCAGCCTTGAGCTTGCTAGCAGCAACCACATCCGCTGCCTTGGCCGCGGCCAGCTGCCCCTGCGTCACGGCGTACTTGGCCTGGACTGCTTGCAGTTGAGCCGTGGCCTGGTCGTACGCCGTGAGGGACTTCTGCAACGCGTCGTTGGACTCGTCCAGATCGGCCTTCGAAGAGTTGACCTCCGAGTCCAGCTGTTTCTTCCGCGCCTGCGGATCAGGCGTCCGTGCCTGGGCAGCGGGAAGGGCCGCCAGGGCTCCGGCGAACATGGACAGGACAATGCAGCATGCGGCGACAACCGGCTGCCGGCCAGGCGGCAGGCCCAGGCGACGCCTGGGGGACCGTCCATGCGGTGTTGCGGTCGCGCCGAAGCTGTCGTCTCGCTTGATGCTCCCCCGCCGAAGCGGGTTCGCACCGGGGACGTGCGGAACCACGGTCGACCCCTTGCTCTGAGTGATGTTGTCGCGCTATTGCACGATAAGTCACCAGAGTCACACTTTGAGGTATTTCCGCGTTGTCAGGAATGTCGGAACCACCGCGAGCACCAATCCGACGATCACCATGATGAGGGTGGCCCGGAAGGTCTCGGTCGCACCGATCCACTGCCAGACCCGGAATGTCGCCTGGGCCCGCTGCATCACCACGAAGTAGACGCCGACCCAAAGGGTGCCGCAGGCAAGGACCGCGCCGATCAGTGCCGCCAGCACCGCTTCCAGCAGGAACGGCAGCTGGATGTAGAAGTTCGAGGCGCCCACTAGGCGCATGATGCCTATCTCTCGCCGTCGGGCGTACGCCGCCAGCCGGATCGTGTTGGAGATCTGCATCAGCGCGGCGATCAGCAGCAGGCCGGCCGCGACCAGGGCGCCCCATCTGAGTGCGTTGAGCGCGCTGAAGAGTGGATCCAGATACTGTCTCAGGTCCTGCACCGTGTCGACGCCGGGCAGCCCGGCCACGGCACTGACCAGATTCTGGTAGCGCTGTGGATCCTTCAGCTTGACCCGGAACGACTCCTGCATCTGGTCGACCGTGACCGTGCTGACGATCGGCGAGTCCTTGTAGAGCTTCTTGAACTGGTCGAACGCCTCTTGCTTGGTCTCACCGAAGACGCCTTCCGGCGCGGTGTCCGGGCTCGACTCGATCACCTGCTTGATCCGGTTCTTCTGCTCCGTGGTCACCTCGGCGCCCGAGCAGCCGCGGCCGCCGGAGTCCTTGGTGCAGAGGAA
>JAWWOY010000481.1:0-19099 GCA_033851195.1 Kribbellaceae bacterium
TCCCGCTCTGGCGATCGACCAACCAGCTGCTGCTGCAGATCCAGCGCGTGCTGGAACCGGAACCCGAAGACGAGGGCGGATCCGCCGCGAGCAACGTGGCCAAGGTCGTACGCACGGTGCTCGCGTCCCGGCTCCGCCGGTGAACCGGCTGATCAACGGGTCGCGTTCTCACCGGCGACCAGGGCGTGGTTCACGGTCGGCATGCGCACCGGCGACACTCCCGCCACCGAGCGCAGGGCGTTCGTACGCACCCCGCCGGACATCCTGGTCACCACACCGGAGTCGCTGTTCCTGCTACTCAGTCTGCGGGTGGAAGTCCCGGTCGCGGACCTGGCCACGCTCGGGGAGGGCACCGTCGACGATCGCGTTCGGCGCCCCGCCGGTGGCGGCCCACGCGTACCACGGGTCGATGTCCCGCGAGCAGGCAATACGGTGAATCGGAGGCCAACCATGACCATCACCATCGTCGGAGCCGGACTGGGCGGCCTGGCCCTTGCCCGTGTGCTGCATGTGAACGGCATCGACGCCGTCGTGTACGAACGGGAATCGTCGCGCGGCGCGCGCGGTCAGGGCGGCATGCTTGATCTGCACTCCGGGACCGGGCAGCGGGCGATGCGCGTGGCCGGCCTGATCGACCAGTTCCACGCGATTGCCCGTCGTGAAGGCCAGGATCTGCGACTTCTCGAGCCGGACGGCACCCTGCTGCTGCAGGAGGATACGCCCGACGACGCCCCGCTCGAGCGACCTGAAATCGACCGTGCCGATCTGCGCAGCCTGCTGCTGGACTCTCTCCCCGAACACGCAGTGCGCTGGGGGCATGCGTTCGAATCCGCCGACAATGGCCTGCTGCACTTTGCCGACGGCCGCAGTGCGACGTATGACCTGCTGGTCGGCGCCGACGGCGCGGACTCCCGGGTCCGCGCGCTGCTCACCGACGCCCGACCAGCGCACACCGGCCAAAACGTCGCTGAGCTCGGTATTCCCGACATCGATCGCACCCACCCCGACCTCGCGGCGATGGTTGGGCGCGGCAACTACTGGGTGCTCGGCAACGGACAATCCCTGTCGGCGCAGCGGAACGGCGACGGCCGCGTACGCATCTACCTCAGCTTCTACAACACCGCCGAGGACTGGTTCGCGACCAGTGGGGTCCCGTTCGGCGACCCAGCCGCCGCCCGGGTGCGGCTGATCGACCTGTTCACCGGCTGGGACTCACGGTTCACCGCACTGATCGCAGCCTGCGACGACACCGTACTGCCGCGGTCGATCACCACTCTCCCGGTCGGCCTGACCTGGCCGTCGACGCCAGACGTCACGCTGCTCGGCGATGCCGCGCACCTGATGCCGCCGGTGGGGCAGGGCGCCAACATGGCGCTGCTCGACGGCGCCCTGCTCGGCCTCGCGCTGGCCGCGCACCCGAACGACTTTCCCGCCGCCGTCAAAGAATACGAACGCGAGATGTTCGAACGCACCAGCGCTGCCGGCCGGCAGTCCGCGCACGTCCAGGAAATCCTGACGTCGCCGGACGCCAGCCAGAAAATGCTCGCATTCTTCCAAGCTGGCTGAATGTAACCGATACGACCAGGCAACCGGCCGAGCATGTTGACGTGGTGGCGCACGAACGGGGAGAGCCGGGCCACGTCCTGGTCGCGGACCTCGAAGCCCTCGGTGCGGAGCTGGGCGACGGCCGCGGATCACGTCGTAGGCCCGCACCGCACCGGTGTGAATGGAGCCGGTGATCCGAAGGATGTCCTCCCAGTGCCGCTCGATCCGCACCAGGTCGCCCCGCCCCGGTGTCCGGCAGCCCGGTCGCCATGGTGATTTTCAGGCGGTCCGCGTCGTCGTAAAGGAACTTGTCAGTTCTTGGAACCCAACTCTCGGACCGGGGGCTGACCCGTGGCGGCGAAGTTGTCGGCGACCAGGCGGCCGAGATTGTGGACGTGGTCGGCCATCGCCGATCGGGCTCGGTCCACGTCCCCCTTCTTCAGTGCAGCGAAGACCGCCTTGTGTTCGCGGATCGACAACCGCGCCCAGCCGGTGATGCTGGAGTAGAACCGGCGTGGCTCGTAGCGACCGCTGATGTGAAGCAGCCACACCAGCTTCGGGCGGTCTGCTGCGTCGAAGACCATCTCGTGGAACTCGTGCGCGAGCGATTCACCCTCGTCTGTGTCGCCGCTGGTCATGGCTTGCTCGAGTTCGGCGAGGACGCTTTTGAGCCGGGCGAGCTGATCATCGGAGATCCGGCGTGCCGCATGGGCCGCGAGCTCTCCGGCAACAAACGCCTGGACGGCGAAGAGGTCGAGGATGTCGTCCACGCGCAGTTCCGAGACCTGGAACCCGCGGCGCGGCGCGAGTTGGAGGAAGCCCTCTCCGCGCAGCGTGACCAGCGCTTGCCTCACGGGCGTGGCGCTCATTGACAGCTCGGTAGCGAGCCGCTCGAGCCGGATGAACTCCCCGGGGCGTAGTTGGCCGGAGATGATCAGCTCCCGGACGTAGGCCGCTGCCTCGTCACTCAGCTGCGGACGCTCGTCCCGAGTGCTGACGCTCATCGCAGTTCAGACGTCTTCGCAGCTGAGGACCAGCTGTCCATGATGCTCTCCACGGTCTCGACTGAGGCATAGCGGTTGCCAGCCGTTCGGAGCGCGGCGTCGTGCAACGACATGTCCCACGACGCGCAGGCATCCGACGCGTACACAGTGTAGTAGCCGCTGTGGAAGGCATCCCAGGCGGTCGCCTCGACACAGACGTTGGTCGAGGTCCCGGCGCACACCACGGTTCGCCGGTCCAGGCTGCGCAGGATCAGATCGAGGTTGGTGCCGGCGAACCCGCTGTAGCGGTGTTTTTTGACGAAGAGGTCACCTTCCTGCGGGGTCAGCTCCGCGACGATCTCCTGCCCCCAGCTGCCCTCGAGGCACATGTCGGTGCCGGAATACCGGGCACGGGACCGCGCCTCCAGCCACACATCTGAGTTGCTGGCGCCGGAGGGAAGCGTCGTCTGCATCACGTAGATCACAGGTACGCCCGCACGACGCGCTGCGTCGAGCAGTTTCGCCTGCCGCGGAAGGATATCCAGCATCGGGCCGAGCTCCCGATCGCCCTCCTTGCGGGCCTTACCTTCCGGATGAAGGAAGTCGTTCTGCATGTCGATGACGAGCAGCGCGCAATGCTTCGGCGCAACTTTTTCGCTCAGGCTCCTGAGAATGTTCGTCGTCGTCACTGTCACGCGCGATCTCCTCACGTGATGGATGGCTGAGTCAGCCAACAATATATAATGTTCGGGTCTTCGGCGCTAGCCGACACGGACTCGTCCGGCCCTGCTCAGCACCGGACTTTCGCCGGCCAGTTCGGCCTCACTCGATCTCGAGGAGCCTTGCGCCCGGCTTCATCTTGTGTATGATACACGATCAAGGAATATATGATGTACGAATGGAGCCATTGAATGAGCGAGGTTCTCAGCACGGCGCTCGCGGTGCTGGTGCGAGAGAGCCGCTCCAACGGACTCCCGTCGGACGTGTCGCAGGCCACGAAACTGTTCCTGCTCAACGCTTTGGGTACATGCATCGCCGGCAGCCCGCGACCGGTGGCGGAACGACTGGTCGCGGCCGCCGTTCGGTTGGGCGAAACGTCGACCTACCGCGTGCCCGGTCGCCACGAATCCCTCAGCCTTGGTTGGTCCGCCACCGTCACCGGAGCCGCAGGCCACGTCGACGATTTCGATGACACGCATCCTGTGACTTACATCCACGCTGGACCGACCCTGGTGGCGACCTGTCTGGCGCTGAGCCAGCACGTTGACGTATCCGGCCCATGCCTGCTTGACGCGATCGCCCTCGGCTACGAGGTTCAGTTCCGGGCCGCCCTCGCGATCTCGCCGGAGCAGTACGTGGCCGGGTGGCACAGCACCGGTGTGTTCGGGGTTCTCGGTGCAGCTACCGCAGCCAGCATCCTGCTCGATCTCGACGACGAAGCAACCGCGGCCGCGATCGATCTCGCCGCGCAGCTCATCTTGGGTCACCAGGAGGGTCTGGGGACGATGAACAAGTCGTTCCATGCAGGAAAGGCGGCGGCCAACGGCCTCAGGATCGCCCTGGCGATTCACGCGGGCCTCCGACCAGCCGGAGGCCGCAACCTCGAGTCCCTGTTGTCGGCGATGGCGATCGGCTACCAGCCCCGGTTCGCGATGGTGCTCGACGGTCACGAGTGGCGCCTTCTGGACAACCGCACCAAGCCGTTTCCCTGCGGCGTTGTGGCTCACCCGGGCGTTGAGGCCGCGCTGTCTGCTGCCGAGGAGGTTCGCGAAACGCTCGACTCGGTTCGTCGCATTGTCGTCCGATGCTTACCGATCGCCACCACTCTCACCGGAATCGCTGAGCCGACAACAGAACTCAACACGAGGCTGAGCCTTCCGCACGCGGTAGCCGCGGCTCTGGTCACCGGTCGGGCCGGCCTCCCGCAGTTCACCCGTGCGTCGATCTCTGATCCTCAGATCGCGCGTCTGCGTGGCTGCGTAGAACTCGTGGGCGAACCGACCAGATCGGAGTTCAGTGCGGCCATCACCATCGAGCGCGACGGTCTCCCCAGCGTTGTACGTGAGCTGGCAGCGGTGACTGGCAGCCCGGACCACCCCATGTCGTACGACGCGGTCGCCGACAAGTTCACGCACCTTGTCGAGCCGGTCCTGCCACATCGGTCCGAGCCACTGCGGGTCGCCGTCGGCTCATTGCCTGAGACCGATTCTGTGCGCGAGCTCCAGTTGCTCACTTTGCCGGTGAGCGAGGTGACTCGGTGAGCGACACCGCCGACACCGTCGTCGCCCCGCTCGCGCGTTTCGCAGCGCATGTTCGCGCTGCCGGACTGCCACCGAAGGTGGACGAGCGTGCACAAAGGCTAGTGCAGATCTGCCTGACATCGGGTGCACGCAGCGCGACAACCGCCGAAGGCAAGCAGTTACACGCCATCGCTGCCAGTCTGGACGACCTCTCCCCTGGCTTGGCACTCGATGGCATCGTCTTCGGCTCGTTGCCGAACCTGTCCCGATCAGGCGCGGTGGCCGTCAACGCGGGACTTCTGACAGCTGACGGGGCCGACGCCTCGAGGGAGCAGACTGCGCCTCCACTGCTGTCGTCGGTCTTCCCGGCTTGCGTCGCGGCTGCACATCTCGGTGCCAGGGACGGTGCGGCCGTGCTGTCAGCGTTAGCTGTCGCCATGGAGATCGGGCTCCGCCTGGCCAATGCTCTCGAAGAGTCCCGACCCGGCGCGGGATGGGCGACCGGATCTCTTCCCGGATGCGTCGCCGCCGCGGTCGCGACCGTCTGCGTTCTTGGCGGCGACGACAAGGCGTTTCATCAGGCCATCACGCTCGGCGCCACGCAGGCAGCCGGTCTCGCCCACCCACACACCTCCGTAGTCGGCGCGTTCGTGACGGGCGAGATCGCCAGCCACGGCTTCGAGTCCGGCGTTCTTGCAATGGGCGGCTGGGACGGCCCTGCACGTCCACTGGACGGATCCCGCGGCTTCTTCCAGCTCTTCACCGGAGGCCCGGCCATTCCGGCCATCCACAATGACCTCGGCACAACCTGGGTGCTACTCGGGTCAGAGGGTGTCGCGAGCGAAGGGCAGCCCGAACGGCGCCGACCGCTCGACGCCTTGGGCTCGGCCGACTTCTCACGGCTGATGCACGGTAATCGCCACACCTAGGCAATCGACCGACTGAAGCTCTGACCATCGTTTCCGCGGGCTCACTTAACACGAAGCTGCACCTTCAGAAAGGGAACTCTCTATGCCACGGCGAAAAGGACGGCCCACAGCCCTTGTGGGACTGGCCATAGCGACAATGCTGGTTGCCGCCGGGTGCGGCAGCGGTGGTAGCACCGGATCGTCGGCCGGAGGTAGCGGGTCCGGCGCGAGCGCCGCACAACTCAAGGACGCGCTGTCTCTCGTCGACGCGTCCAAGCCAGAGCCGGCCTTCGTCGCTCCGGGCCCGAAGTTCGACCCCTCGAAGGCACGCGGCAAGACGGTCTACGCCATCCCGGTCTCGGCGTCCGTGCCGTTCAACGTCTACGTGGGTAAGTACCTCACTGAGGCGCTGTCGAAGTTCAACATCAAGACGGTGTACTACTCCACGACCGGTCAGTCCTCCCAGTGGGTCGCCGGTATGAACACTGCCATCTCGCAGCACGCCGCCGCGATCGACCTGATCGGGATGGACCCGGCCGCTCTTGGCCCCCAGATCGCGGCCGCCAAGGCTGCTGGCATCCCGGTGATCGTGGACCACTTCCTGGACACCTCGCACAAGGACTATCCGGGGTACAAGGACGTGACCGCCATCGTCGGTGCGCCGTACAACCTCGCCGGAAAGCTCGAGGCTGCCTTTGCGATCAATGACACCAAAGGCAAGGGGACCTTCCTTCTGGTGGAGTCTCCGGACCTGCTGTCGTCGACTGACGTCGCGGTCGGTATTCAGGCCGAGTTCGCCAAGGACTGTCCGTCCTGCCATGTCGTAAAGGTGGATGTACCGTTCAATGACTGGTCGACCCGGATGCAGACCGCTGTGTCGTCGGCCCTCACGCGGTACTCCGACACCAGCTACGTCCTGCCTGTGTTTGACGGGATGGTGCAGTACGTGATGCCGGCGATCACGGCGGCCGGCAAGACCGGCACCGTCAAGCTCGCGTCGTACAACGCCACCCCCTTCGCGCTGAACTACCTCGCCAAGAGAAACGTCGTCACGATGGACCTGGGCGAGAGCTTCTCGTGGCTCGGATACGCGCTCGCAGACCAAACCCTGCGCCTGATGGTCGGTCAGCCGGCGTTGGCGGACGAGAAGGTTCCGGTGCGCGTCTTCGATGCCAGCAACGTGACGGCTACGGGGAACCCGCCCGCCATCAACACGGGCTACGGCAACGCCTACCAAGCCGGCTACCTGACTCTATGGGGACTGTCGAGCTGACTTCGGTCGATTGCCACGCGGTCCGTTGTGGTCACCAGTCGGGTGGCCACACACCGCACGAACAGAACCAATGAATGGAGGTTGAGATGACGGACGCGGGTGGTGATCAGCAGGTTGACGGGCCCGGCCGTGAGTCGAAGCAAGCCGGCGACACTCTCGTGCTCCGCAACTTCACCAAGAAGTTCGCCGATACGACAGTTCTCGACTCGGTCGATCTGCGGATCCGCAATGGAGAGGTTCACAGCCTGCTCGGCCACAACGGATCGGGCAAGAGCACTCTCATCAAGGCACTCGCCGGTTTCCACGCACCGGAGCCGGGCTCTTTGATGGAGTTCGGCGGTGAACCCGTCCCTCTTCCGCTGGTTCCGGGACAGGCTAGCGAGCTCGGAATCGCCTTCGTCCATCAGGATCTGGCATTGCTGCCGAGCCTCACGGTCCTGGAGAACCTCCGCATCGTCGAGTGGTCCGGCGCGAGGGGTCGCATCCACTGGCGCTCCGAACGCGAGCGCGCGAACGCAGATCTTGCAGCTCTCGGCGTCGACGTGGAGCTCGATGCTGAGGTGAGCTCGCTGGACCAGGGCCAGCGGGCGTTAGTCGCGGTCGCCCGCGCCGCGTCTACGCTCGGCGTTACCCAGAGCGCCAATACGAGAAGGGCCGGCGGGCTGCTCGTCCTCGACGAGCCAACAGTCTTCCTTTCCGAAGCCGGCCGCGAGCGGCTGTTTGCTCTGGTTCACCGGGTCGCCGCGCTCGGCGTGGGTGTCCTCTTCGTCTCGCACGACCTCGACGAGGTGCTTGCGAACACCGACACAGTGACCGTGCTGCGTGACGGCAAAGTCGTGGGAAGCATGCCCGCAGCTCAGACGAGCTATGGCGAACTGGTGCGGCTGATCATCGGCAAATCCGAACTCCCGGTGAACGCCCGTACGTCGCAGGCCGATCCGGACGTCGTCGTAGCCCACGTGCGGGGCGTCTCTGGCGGCAAGGCCGAACTCAAGGACGTCGACTTCGACATCCACGCCGGCGAGATCCTGGGAGTGACTGGCCTGCTGGGCTCAGGGTTCAACGACCTTCCGTACTTGCTCTTCGGTGCGAGCCCGGAGACCAGCGCGGCCGGCAGTGTCGAACTCGAGGGCAAGACCATCGATCTCAGGACGTTGAACCCGACTACCGCCATCCGGCGCGGGCTTGGCTTGATCCCGTCGAACCGACCTCGAGACGGCGGCATCCTCACCCTGCCGGTTGCCGAGAACATCGCCATGCTCTCGCTGGATCACTGTCGGATCGGCCCTCGCTTGTCGGTAGGACGCATTGTCGAGCTGGCCGCCGGCCAGGCCGACGAGTTCGACGTGCGACCACGAGATGTCCGGATGCAGTACGGACGTCTCAGCGGCGGCAACCAGCAGAAGGCACTGATCGCGAAGTGGCTGCTGACCCGACCTCGGCTCCTTCTCCTCGACGAACCCACACAGGGAGTCGACATCGGCGCGCGACAACAGATCATCAGCCAGCTCCGACGAGTGTGCGCGACCGGCGGCGCGGTGATCTACGCGAGTGCCGACCACGCGGAGCTCGCCGAGATTTGTGACCGCGTCCTTGTCTTCCGGCGAGGTCTGCTGGCCCGCACGCTCAGCGGCGATCAACTCACGAAACACACCATTACCAGCGAATGCATCGGACTGATAGAAGGCGAGCCAACTGATGACTGACGCCAAGCCCGGGCACCGGAGGCCGACGGCCGACCGCGGCGGGGACGCGCAGCACTCGGCGGTCACCGCAGCTGCGCGGCGGGTGAGCCCGATGGCCCTGTTCGAACGCTTCGGCATCGTCCTGGTCTGGGCGGCTGTCGCCATCGGCTTCGCGATCGCCGAGCCCGGCACCTATCTGACCTTGGGCAACCTCGCGAACATCTTCGGCTCGCAGGCGGTCCTTGTCGTCGTGACCCTGGCACTGATCATCCCCTTGACGGCGGGTGACTACGACCTCTCAGTCGGGGGGACCGTCGCCCTCAGCTCGATGACAATCGCCGTTCTCAACGGTCAGCACGGTTGGCCTATCGTTGCGGCGGTCGTCGTGGCCATCCTGGCCGGGGTGGTCGTAGGACTCTTCAACGGCTTGGTGATCACGATCTTCGGTATCGACTCGCTGATCGTCACTCTTGGCACCCAGACCGTCCTCTCAGGGTTGGTGCTCTGGATGAGCAACTCCCAGACCGTGAGCGGTGTGTCGAACGGGCTGGTGAGCCTCGTCGTCGTACACAAGCTGTTCGGGATCCCGCTCGCCTTCTACTACGCCATCCTGATCACGCTCGCGATCTGGTACCTGTTCGAGCAGACCGTGTTCGGCCGCAAACTGCTGTTCACCGGACGTGGCCGAGATGTGGCTCGGCTCAGCGGGATCCGGGTCAGCCGACTGCGCGTCGGGGCTCTGGTTTGCTCTGGTCTGGTCGCCGCCCTGGCCGGCATCGTCTACGTGGGCACCACGGGTGCCGCAGACCCGAGCTCGGGCTTCTCCTTCCTCCTACCTGCCTTCGCCGCGGCCTTCTTGGGCTTCACCGCAATTCGACCGGGCAGGTTCAACGCCTGGGGCACCTTCGTCGCGGTCTACTTCCTGATCTCCGGCATCACTGGACTCGAACTCAAGGGCGTTCCCCCCTTCGTCCAGCAGTTCTTCTACGGCGGGGCGTTGATCCTTGCCGTGGTGCTGCGGCAGGTGGTTCGCGGGCGAAAAGAGACCTCGGCCGAATGACGATCACATCGAACGATCCCGACGACGGGATCAGAAACGGATGGGCTGTGAGCAACCCCAACACGACCGCCAATCCCTACGGCGACAACGACCAGATCGGTCGACTCAACGAGCTACTCAGCGGAGAGCTGACGCAGGTACTGCTGCGAGTCGACCCGGGTCGGGTCTACGACCTCTCGGTCGAGTACTTCGTGGGGATGCCGAACTGGACGATCACCGGTGATCCGGCATTCCAGATGTGGATGACCGCGCGACCCTCCGGTGAGGTGCTCGACGACCCGATGAACGTCGGACGGGAGTCGAACGAGACTGTGAGTCGCTCCGGCGACGCGATCATGATGTACACCCACAGCGGCACTCACGTCGACACGCTCAACCACATGGGCCTGCACGGCCGCATCTACAACGGTTACACGGAAGACGAACACCTCGGCAGCCGGCATTGGAAGGTCTGCGGCGCCGAGCAGCACCCACCAGTGATCACCCGCGGCGTTCTGCTCGACATCGCGGCGCTGCACGGCGTACCGATGCTGCCCGACTCATACGGGATTGGGGCTGCCGATATCGAGGGTGCAATGGAGCGGCAGGGTGTACGGCTCCAACGCGGTGATGTCGCCCTCGTCCGCAGTGGGCGGATGGCTGCCTGGCCGGACGCCGAACGGCTCATCCCGGACGAACCCGGCCTCAACCTCGAGGGAGCCAAGGCGCTGGCCGACCTGGGGGTCATCATGATCGGCGCGGACAACATCGGTTTCGAGCAAGGTCCCGCCGAGGATTCCGTCAACTGGCAGACGGTGCACACGTTCCTCCTCACCCAGTCGGGTATCCCCATCATCGAGCTGGTCAACATGGAAGAGCTGTCGCGCGACAAGGTTTACGAGTTCGCCTTCATCGCAGCATGTCTGAAGATCCGCGGCGCGACAGGCAGTCCGATGCGTCCGCTCGCGATCCCGTTGAAACCGGCTCAATGAGCAGTCGCGACGCGTCGGGATCAGCGCCGCTGTACGGCAAGGTGGCTGTCGTCAGTGGTGCTGCCAGCGGGCTCGGCCTGGGGATCGCCGAGCGTTTCGTCACCGACGGCTGTTCGGCTGTCTATGGCTTGGACATCAGTCCGGGCCCAGACCGCGACAGCACCGCCATCCGGCATCGGCAGGTCGACGTCAGTGACAGTGCCCAGGTCGACGCTGCCATCGCAGCGATCGCGGCAGAGGCCGGACGCATCGACATCCTGGTCTGTAACGCCGCGATCATGCAGAAGCGCGGTGAGGTCCTGCAGACCGGCGACGAGGTCCTGGACCGTGTGCTCCGGGTCAACTTCGACGGCGTGTTCTATCTCTGCCGGGCGGTCGGGCACGGCATGAAAGCGGCCGGGTCGGGCAGGATCATCACAGTCTCCTCGCAGGTCGCGGAGTCGCCGTGGCCCGGCATGGCCGTCTACGCCGCATCGAAGGCGGCGGTGATCGCGTTCACGCGGGCGTTCGCGCTCGAGGCCGCGACGTACGGCGTCTACGCCAACTGCATCCTGCCGGGAACCATGGACACCAACCAGATGCGCGAGAGCTTCGAAGGCCTCGGGCGCCTGACCGGCACCGACCCGGAAGCCCTGATCGCGGCCAAGCGGGCCAGCATGCCGCTGGGTCGTCTTGGGACCGCGGCGGACGCCGCCAATCTCGCCTCGTGGCTGGCAAGCGACCAGGCGTCGTTCAGCGTGGGCGGCGTTTTCGACCTGACCGGAGGCGAGCTGTGGTCGCGGTCCTGACGAGCGGAGGCGCGTGCCGATGACTTCCCACGCAATTGAACTCGACCTGCAAAAGTCCCTCACCGAGGACCCTCGCCAGGGGCACAACCGCTGGCACCCCGACATCACACCGATCCTGACGATCCGGCCCGGCGAGGTTGTTCGCGCGCAACTGCGAGACGGTCTCGATCACCAGATAACCGCGCGCAGCCAGGATCGCGACATCCTTGACATGGACATGCTGCGCGGTCATCCGCTCACCGGTCCCTTCTACATCGAGGGCGCTCAGGCCGGCGACCTTGTCGAGATAGAGATCCTGGATATTGCGCATCACGGTTTCGGGTTCACGTGCGTTCGCCCCGGAGCGGGGTTGCTGGCCGCGCATGTACCAGGCCCCTTCCTCGCGAAGTGGGACCTGTCCGACGGGCAGGCGACTTCAGCGCAGATACCGGGCGTCGCGATCCCGGCAGATCCCTTCCTGGGCATCGTCGGAGTTGCGCCGTCGCATGAGCGCCTGCAGGCGTACACCTCTCGCGAGGAGGATCTCGCCCGACGAGGGGGCGCCGTACTGCCTCCCACTGAAGAGAGCGCCATCCCGCGCGAGCCGGAGATCGCCCGGACCGGCCTGCGCACGGTGCCCCCACGCGAGAACGGTGGGAATCTCGACGCCAAATATCTGCGCGTCGGAAGTCGTCTACTGCTGCAGGCGCAGGTCGACGGCGCCCTGGTGTCGCTGGGTGATCCGCACTACGCGCAGGGCCATGGCGAGGTGTGCAGCCAGGCCATCGAAATGCCGGCGACCGTGGAGTTCGTCTGTCGAGTCCGGCCGGCGGCCACGCAGACCTGGATCCCGACCGGACCGGTCATTTTGTCGGCACCCGGGCCGAGGCCCGAGCGCCGACTGGTGACCACCGGGATTCCCGTCGACTCGACGGGTACGAATCACTCGATGGACCTGAACGTGGCTGCACTCAACGCCTTGCTTGCGATGCAGGGCTACCTGATCGAGGGGCGTGGCTTCAGCGCCGAGCAGGCTTATGTCATCTCCAGTGTTGCCGTCGATCTGGAGATCCTGGAGATCGTCAATCGGGCAAATGTGCTCGTCGGGGCGGCCATCGACCTCACGATCTTCGACACCGACCAGACCCCTGGTGACACGACTCCCAGCAGGAGGACCTGATGACGCGGTTGACCGGAAAGCGCGCCTTGATCGTGGGCGCAGCGGGGGGAATCGGCAGTGCCATCGCCGACGCCTTTGCCGCAGAGGGCGCCAGCCTGGTGCTCGCGGACTACGAACAGGAGCACCTGGCCCTGGTAACACAGCGGTGCGTTCAGCTCGGCGTCCCGGCGCGGACAGCGTTCGTCGACCTTCGCGATGAGGAGTCGGTGCGCCAACTCGTTCGCGAGGTCGGCGACGTCGACATCCTCGTCAACAGCGCGGGACTTCTGCTCGAAGCACCGTTAGTCGAAATCTCGTCCGCTGACTTCGCCCGGATCATGGACGTCACTCTGCGCGGGGTCTTCCTCATGTGCCGGGAGGTCGCCCCCGCCATGGTTGCCCGGGGCTCCGGCCGGATCATCAACATCGCCAGCCAACTCGGCATCACCGGCGGTGCCCGGCTCAGCCACTATGCCGCGGCCAAGGCCGGCGTACTGGGCTTCACCAAGTCGATCGCTCGTGAGCTCGCGCCGTACAACGTCTTGGTCAATGCGATCGCGCCGGGTCCCATCGACACGGCCATGACAGCCTCGATCACCGCAGAGTGGAAAGCGGCGAAGCTGCGCGAGCTTCCACTCGGCCGGTTCGGCAACCCAGCGGAGGTTGCACCGTCCGCTGTCCTGCTCGCCAGCGACCCCGACGGCAACCTCTTCGTCGGCCAGACACTCGGGCCGAACTCCGGCGACGTCATGCCCTAGTGACCACAAAACGTCCCTGCCCATCCATGCCGAAGGAACGCCATGCCTCCATCGATGACCGCTCACGGCCAAAGCCTCACCCACGACTTCATCGGGGAGATTCTGGCCCGCCAGCACGAGGATCTGCCCCCAGCGATCAGTGAGCACGCTCGCATCCACCTGCTCAACGTCCTGGCGCTGGCCGTCTCCGCGAGCGGCCAGCCGGCCGTAGAAGCCGTCGTCCAGCTGCAGGCCATTGCCGGCGGCGCCGGGGTCTGCGCGGTGCCCGGCAGGACTGAACAACTCGACCGCCTGCTTGCTCCGGTTGCCATCGGCGTTGCCGCCCACCTTGACGACTTCGACGACACCCATCTGGCCACGGTCATCCACCCCTCGGCGGCGGCCCTGGCCACCGTCCTGCCCATCGGCCTGCTTGCCGGCTCCTCAGGCGCCGAGATCCTGCGGGCCTTTGCTTGGGGATGTGAGGCGCAACTGCGTGTGGGCCTCGCGATGTCGCCCTCGCACTACGACGTCGGGTGGCACATCACCGGGACCGCCGGAGTGGTCGGCTGCGCGATCTCGGCCGGTCTGCTTCTGGGCCTGGACGCGTCGGCCATGGCGTGCGCTGTCGGTATCGCGGCCTCCTCAGCCGTGGGACATCGACAGGCGTTCGGCACTATGACGAAAGCGTTGCATGTAGGCAAGGCTGCCAGTAACGGCGTCCTAGCCGCCCTCCTCGCTCGGGATGGTTTCACCGGCCCCGGTCACATCTTGGAAGCGCCACGGGGCTACTTCCACGTCATGGCGGAGCACACCGATCCAGACATCGTCCTAGACAGGATCGGCGAGGTCTGGCAGTTCGCCGACGACGTCGTCAAGCCCTACCCCTGTGGCATCGTGGCCCATCCGTTGATCGACGCCGGCCTGCTTCTGCACGAGCGCGGTGTCGAAGTGGACCGCGTCGTACGTCTAAAGGTCAGCTGCAACCCCCTTGTGCCAGACCTGATGGGCAACCTTGATCCCCTCGACGGCCTGCAGGCGCGGTTCTCTGCCGTGCACGGCCTCGCGGTCGCACTGCTCGACGGGCAGGTCGGCCTACCGGCATATGAAACCGATCGCGTTCGGGCGGCCGATGCGATAGCCCTGCGCGCGCGGGTCGACCTCGTCCCGGACCCGTCGTGCGACAGGGACTACGCCGAAGCACGCGCCGAACTGGACGACGGATCGTCCGTCACAGTTGTGGTCGCCCACGCCCGCGGGAGCATGGACCGTCCGCTGTCCCGTGCCGAGGTCTTGGCGAAGGCGCAGGGTCTGCTCACCCCGACGCTCGGCGATAGCTGGCACCAGGTGGTGGACGCGGTCGAAGCCCTTCCGCTGGCACCGAACCTTCATCAGCTACTGGCCTCGACAACCGCACCGAGGAGCATGCAATGACCGCAACACCGACTTCAACGGCCGCCGTCACTGAACGGTTCGCGGAGTTCGCGCTGGCGCCGCTCAACCTGCCGGACACTGCGCGGACGGCGGCTCGAATGACCTTCGCCAACGGCATCGGCGTCATGGTCGGCGGGAGCCTGGACGAGACCATGCAGTGCGCCCTCCCGACGCTCGCGGGCGCAGGGTGGCCGGCGGACTGCGCCGTGTGGGGCCGCTCGGAACGGACGTCCATGACGGCGGCTGCGCTGTTGGGCGGGATCGCTGCGCATGTGCAGGACTATGACGACACCGATCTCCGCACGGTGATCCACGCGGCCGCACCGATCGTGCCGGCCGCAGTCGCGGTGGCGGAGCACACCGGGGCAACGCTGAGCGAGGTGGTTGACGCAGTCGCCATCGGAGTCGAGATCACCCTCCGGGTCGGTCTCGGACTCGGCACCACCCACTTCGCGCGCGGTTGGCACATCACGGGAACCACTGGTCGCCTCGGAGCCGCTGCCGCCGCCGGCCGACTGCTCGGGCTGACAGTGCCTCAGATGCAGGCTGCGCTCGGCATCGCGGCAACGGAGGCGAGCGGCGTACAGGCCGCGTTCGGCACCATGACCAAGTCGTTCCACGCTGGGAAAGCGGCGTACGACGGCGTCGAGGCGGCATTGCTCGGATCGCTCGGGTTCACCGCGGCCCCCGACGCCATCGAAGGCCGACGGGGAATGGCCGCAGTCATGTCCGAGGACTCGGATCCAGCTGTCATGCTCGCCGGTCTCGGAACGATCTGGGAACTCGAGCACAACGCGATCAAGCCGTACGCATGCGGCATCGTGTCGCATCCGGTGATCGACGCAGGGATCGAACTGCGGCGGGCCGGCGTTACCTGCGAAGACGTGGAATCCGTTCTGCTGCGGACAAATCCAGTCGTCCTGCAGGTGATGGGTGTAGCCAACCCGACCGACGGGCTGCAGAGCAAGTTCAGTGTCTACCACTGCTTCGCGGTGGGACTACTCGACGGCGCGGGTGGTCCGCTCCAGTTCAGTGACGCCCGCGCCACTGATCCTGCGGTCATCGCACTTCGAGAGCGCACCACGGTTGAGCTGGACCCGACTGTCGCCCGCGACGAATGCTTTGCGGAGGTGTCAGGAGCAACGACCAGGCGGGTCCACGTAGAACATGCCACGGGGAGTGAGGACCGACCTTTCACCGCCGAGCAGCTCGCGGGAAAGATCTCTCTACTCGCCGAACCCGTGCTCGGCGCGGACCGGGCAAGCCAGCTGGTCGCTGTGCTCCTGAACGGCGAGGACCAGCCGATCCGCGAGGTCATCTCGCTCGCCACGACGAAGGGCTAGTCATGTCCGCACCACGGCTGCGCTACGAGCTAGCCACGCAACGAGAGCCATTGACTCCCCCGGCACCCGGCAAGAACGTCATCGTCAGCATCGTGCTCAATGTCGAGCGTTGGCCGTTCGACCAGCCAATGCCCCGCGCCATTCTCAGCCCGCCGCACGGTGCGCAACCCGTGCCCGATGTGCCGAACTTCAGCTGGGCAGAGCAAGGTATGCGACTCGGTCTGCCTCGACTGGTCGACATGATCACCTCTCGGGGGCTGCCGGCCGGCGTAAACCTCAATGCGGCAGCCATCGACGCCTACCCGCAAGCAGCCGAACTACTGCTGCGGTCGAGATTCGAGTTCATCGGGCACGGTCTGAGCCAGCGCGCTCTGGCGACGGCAGACGAGCGCACAGTCGTCCGACAGGCGGTGGACACGCTGGCCAGCTTCTCCGGGCAACGGATCCGCGGATGGCTTGGCCCCGGCCTCCAAGAGACCTTTGACACACCCGATGTGCTGTCCGAGTGCGGCCTCGACTACGTGTGCGACTGGGTGGTGGACGAGCAACCGGTATGGATTGACGCCACGCCGCGCCCCCTGGTTGCCGTCCCGTACTCCCTGGAGCTGAACGACAGTGTCATCTACGCCGTGGAGCGGCACTCCTCACCGGAATTCGAGCGACGCGTGGTGGACACCCTGCGGTCCTATGACAACGAAGACAGCGGCGCGCCGTTCGTCCTGGCGCTGCCGCTGCACCCGCACCTGATCGGTGCACGGCATCGGCTCCCCTATTTCGCCAGCGTCCTTGACCTCTTGATGGAGCGCGAGGACACCATCTTCATGACCGGCTCGCAAATCTGCGACTGGTTCGTCGGACAGACTCCCGATCAGTAGACGGACCATCCTGCGTCGTGGATTACAGGCCTGGGGCGCCGAAGACGGGGAACCAGCGGGTGAGGTCGGGCTCGACGCGCAGGTCGTCGGTGAGGACCGACCTGACCTGCAGTTCGGTGGGGTTGTCCCGGCGGTCCGGCCCCGCCGGGACAAACGGGTACCAGCTGCCCTGCTTGTACAGGTAGACCAGCCCGAGCGGTTGGGTGCCGTCAGTGAAGGCGACCAGCGTGCACAGCAGCGCGGCGCCGAAGCCGGCGTCGACGAGCGCGCTGTTGACGGAGTGCAGGTCGGTGACCAGCCCCGCGACGTCGTCGGCACTCGTCTGGCGGACCAGCCAGGTGTAGCCGTACCTGTCGGTCTGGCTGGTGTACTTGCCATCGTCGAGGACGAGCAACTTGTCGACCTCGTCCCGCAGGGCGGCGAACCCGCCGCCTTCGGCCGACTTGAAGCACACCGAGCCTGTTCCGGTGGGCCGGTACCCGGTGGCCGCCTGCAGATTGATCGCAGCGGCCGGCAGGGCGAACAGCTGATCGAGGTTAGGCGGTACAGGCTTGGACCGGCCGAGGAGGGCATCCAGGAAACCCATCGCGTCAGCCCTGCTCGCCGAGCTCGCGGGCGATTGCTGCCAGCTGGTCGAGGCGCCGCTCCAGCGTTGGGTGGGTCGCGAACAGCGAGGAGATGCTAAATCCCTGCGCACGTGCTGGAACCAGGAAGAACGCGTTGAACGCCTCGGCCTGCCGCAGGTCACGGGTCGGGATGCGGGCCATCTCGCCGCTCACCTTGGTCAACGCCGAGGCCAGCGCCGATGGTCGTCCGGTCAGCTCGGCAGACGAGCGGTCCGCCGCCAGTTCCCGGTAGCGGGACAGGGCGCGGGTGAGCAGGAACGACAGCACGTACACCACAGCGGACACCAGAACTACTCCCAAGACCACCACGGCCGTGTTCTGGTCACGGTTCCGGCCGACACCGCCCCAGAGGGCGAGCCGGGTCATCAACCCGGCGAGCACGCCGAGGAAGGAGGCGATTGTCATCACGGCCACGTCCCGGTGCGCGACGTGGGACAGCTCATGGGCGAGCACACCCTCGAGCTCGTCGGTCTCGAGCCGGCGTAGCAGCCCGGTCGTCACGCAGACCACCGCCTTGCTGGGACTGCGCCCGGTCGCGAACGCATTCGGCATGTCGGAGTCCGCGATGGCCACCGCCGGCTTGGGCATATCGGCGAGCGCGCACAGCCGGTCGACGACGCCATGCAGCTCTGGCGCCTGCTCGGGAGTGACGATCTGACCGCGCATTGCGTACAACGCAATGCGGTCGGAGAACCAGTACTGGACGAACAGCAACCCGCCGGCGATCACGACGGCCAGCAACGCGCTCTTCGTCAGTGCGATCAGCACGGCGACGAAGACGACGTACAACAATCCGAGCAGAAACCCGGTGGCCACCATCCGGGCGGTCAGGCCGCGATCGGGCTTGAAGCGGGTCCTCATCCGCGGACCCTGCGATCAGGAAGTGTCCCCACGCTCATCATTGAACCATTTCCGCTCGGCTCATGATCGTGACGGTCCTGCCGAGCCCGCGAACCGTCGCCTCCTAACAGCATCGATCGTAGGTCGCCCCACCAACACCCCAAGCGCCGCGGGCCAGGCCCGCTGGACTTGACCGAGATCGGCCTGCAGATCACGGCGCCAGAACTGCGTGAACGACTGCCGAACTCAAGAACCTCGGCCTGATAGAGGCCGCTCAGCACCGGCGGGCCAAGGTGCTCCGGCGAACGGCGCCGTCGCTACATCCCCCGCCCGGCTCCGCGGGAGGGCGGCTGACGCCGTGAGACGAGTTGCGGCCGGCCACCGTCTGGCACTGTCGGTAGCGACGGGGACGCTGAGACCAGATCGAGCACGTCGCTCAGGAACCGAATCTGCTCGCCGAGAATCGTCTCTCGGACCTTGCCGGTCTGGTAGGTCTTGTTGTGCCCGCCACCCAAACGCCGCATTTCGAGTGAGACTCCAGCGTCTGCAGCACCGATGAACTTGTCATTCAGCGTCACCAGGCCTCGCGGATCGTCCTCGTTGTCGGTGAGCTGCACTCGGCACCGAATGGCGTGTGCGTACCGTGAGCGGTG
>JAWWOY010000501.1:0-4594 GCA_033851195.1 Kribbellaceae bacterium
GGTACGGAACCGGCCGGCGCCGTCGATCCGGGCAGCCTCGAACACCTCGGGGTCGATGCCCCGGATGGCGGCGATGAACAGCACCATGTAGAAGCCGACGAAGCCCCAGATCATCACGAACATCGACACCGGCATCGCGGTCCGCGCGTCACCGAGCCACGCGTAGTTCTCGAACCCGTGGAGCCCGATCTTCGACAGCAGCGCGTCCAGCACGCCCGAGCCCGGCGTGAACACCTGGGCCCAGATCAGGCCGATCACGATCGCGGGGATCACGTACGGGAAGAACGAGACGATCCGGTAGAAGCCGGCGTTGCGCAGTCCCCGGACGGTCCCGGTGCCCGAGCCGCCGATCGTCACCAGCGTGGCAAGGGTCAGGGCCAGCACGATCGTCACGATCGGCACGACGATCGCGAGCTCGACGTTGTTGCGCACGGCCTTCAGGAAGATGTCGTCGTGGAACAGCTTGACGTAGTTGTCGAAGCCGACGAAGTTCATCTTCGAGCTGAACCCCGACCAGTCGGTCAGCGAGTACCACAGCGCCTGCACGAACGGCGAGACCACGAAGATCACGAAGACCGCCAGCGGCAGGCCGAGGAACACGACCATGAAGCTGGCCCGGTCGAACGTCAGCGGCCGGCGCCGCCGGACGGCGGACCGCTTGGGTCCGCCGCCCGGCACGACATCTGGCGTCATGGTCACTTGGTGACCGGGATCTTCTTGACGGAGCTGTCGTTCCGCACCTTGTCAGTGATCTGCTGCAGGCCCTTCGTCAGGCCCGCCGCGTCGAGCTGGCCGGACAGGAACGAGTTCCAGACCACGAGCTGGTCCGTGTTCATGCCGTACAGGCCGAAGACCTGGTAGTCGAAAATGTTCGTGCCGGCGGCGTCCAGCATCGCGGTCTGCGACTGCAGCGCGGTCGAACCGAAACCGTCCGCGGGAACAAGACCCTTGACGATCGTCGGCGCCAGCCGCGTCTTGGCGAAGTTGGTCGCCGCCTCCTTGGACAGCATGGCCCGCAGGAGCTCCTTGCCGCCCGCGACGTTCTTGCCCTTCGACGGGACGACGTACGGCTCGCCGGCGGCGCTGCGCAGCGCCGCGTACGGCAGCTTCGGGCTGTCGGTGAGCGTGGGCTCCGGGATGCCCTTCATGTTGAAGCCCGCCTTGGTGGCCTTCTTCATCTCGTTCTCGATCCACGAGCCCGAGGGGTAGAGGATGGCCTGCTGGTCGTTGCTCCACTTCGCCTGCGCGGCGGTGAACTGGGTGCCGGCGCCACCGGGGACGAAGTACCCGTTCTTGACCATGGTCTCCATGGCCTTGAAGACGCCCTGGATCTGCGGCAGTGACCAGCAGTTCTCCTTAAGGTTCTCCAGCGCCAGCCGGACCTCGTCGCCACCCTCCTTGATCGCGGAGTCGACGGCCAGGGTGAGGTAGTAGGTCGCGGCTTCCTTGCCCCAGACGAACAGGTACTTGCCCTTCGCCTTGGCCTTGGCGCCGAGGTCGAGCAGCGCGTCGTAGGTCTTCGGCGGCTCCCACCCGTTCTCCTTGAACAGGCTGTCGGAGTACCACAGGCCGTAGAGGGTGAGCACGTAGTTCATCGCGACGAACTTGCCGTCGAAGGTACCGGGGAGCTTGGCGCCGGGGTACAGGGTGTCGGCGATCTTCGTGCCCTCGTAGTTGTTGGCCTCGAACACGTCGTCCAGCGTCGTCAGCTGGTCCAGGATCGTGTTGAAGCCGATCTGGTTCGCGCCGGAGTTGTCGATCAGGTCCGGCGGGTTGCCGCCGACGAAGCGCGGCTGCAGCTGCTGGGCGATCTGGGTGGCCGGAGCGACCTTGACCGTCGAGCCCGCGAACTTCTGCTGCACGATGTTGGCCGCGAACGACACGTAGTCGTAGCCGTACCCACCGTTGAAGATCACCGCGTCAACGGTCGACTTGTCCGCCACGCCGAACGGGTTGTCCGCGGTCTTGTTGGCGCCGCCACCGCCGGAACCGCTGTCGTTGCTGCCGCTGCTGGCGCAGGCAGCGAGAAGCGTGCTGCCGCCGGTGGCCAGCAAGGTGCCGACCGCCGCGCGCTGCAGGAACAGGCGCCGCGACAGGTTGTTGGGAGTGGTCATTGGTCCCGCCTTCCGAGAGTGTTTCAAGCAGTACGACGGATCCGGCCGGCGTACCGTGCTTCGAGGGCATGGTTGTGGTCGTCGCCGCCCGGGATGTTCGCGGACAAATAGACCGGTGGGGTCTCGCCTGCCTCGGTCAGCCGGCGCAATACCTCGGCGACCAGCATCTGGGCGATCAGCGCGGCGGTGATGGAGGAGACCGCGCAGACCTTGCCGCCGCCGGGCAACTCCAGCACCGAGTCGCCGTACGGCGCATGGTTGTCCAGCACCACGTCGGCGAAGTCGATCAACTTCTTACCCGAGGGGTGCCGGGACTCGACACCGCTGGTGTGCTGCAGCGAGGTGATCGCGATCAGCGGGTGACCGTTCTCCTTCACCACCGTGGCGAGTTCGACGATCGAGCCGTTTACCCCGGAGTTGGAGGCGATCACGAAGAGGTCGGCCGGGTCCGGCTCGACCAGGGCGTAGAGGCGCCTCGCGACCGACGGGTCGCGCTCCAGGATGCCACTGCTCAGCACTTCGCGCGGTTCGCCGCCGAGCAGCACCAGATCGCGCAACGCGATCCGGTTGGTCGCGATCAGGCCGCCCGCGCGCCCGGCGATCTCCATCGCCAGCGCCTCGGAGTGCCCGGACCCGAAGGCCTGGATGACGCCGTTCGCGCGCAGCGAGGCGACGACCAGGTCGGCCGCCGGCTGGATCGGTCCGGACGCCTGCTCGGATACGGCGCCGATGATCGGCGTCAAAGCCTGCAGATAGGCCTCCGCACTGACCGTGCTGCCGTTTGCCCTGCTAGCCATCAGAGGCCCCCCTCTCCACTAAAGTGATCGTCGGCACACACCTGGTGCAGACAAGTGCGCAAGTTTGCGGTTTGCTCGACAGAACTTTTCTCACCTGGCACCCAAAGTCAAGGCACATCTCGCTCTCTCCCTAGATCGGAACCGTTGCGTGACCTTGTTCACAATGGTCCAAATTGGCCCACTTTTGCGCAGTTTGGAGCATCGCTTAGGTCGGTCGAACGCCCTCTCCCCGAACCAAGTGATTCGGTGATGCCGGCAACCGCGCTGGTTCTGGGCGGCGACCTCGGCGGCACCTCCACCCGGATCGTGATCGCGGACCACGAGGGCAACGTAGTCGGCCGAGGCGCCGCCGCGGGGGGAAACCCGACCAGCCACCCCGCAAGCGCGGCAGCCAACTTCGGCCAGGCGATTCAGCAAGCGCTGAACGGCCTCGACCCTGGCCTGGTGAGGACCTCGGTGATCGGTGCGGCAGGCGGCTCGGCGTTGTCCAGCCCGGGCGTGCGTGCCCAGTTCGACGCGGTCTGGACCGGCGCGGGTCTGACCTGCCGGCCGGACTACATCGGCGATCTGGAGGTCGCTTTCGCCTCCGGTACGCCGGAGCCTGAAGGCACCGTGCTGATCGCCGGGACCGGCAGCGCGGCCGGCCTGGTCCGCGACCACCGGCTGACCCGTACCGCCGACGGCCACGGCTGGCTGCTCGGCGACGACGGCTCCGGCTTCTGGCTCGGCCGGGAGGCGCTGCGCAGTTTGCTGCGCGCGCTGGATCTCGGCGAACAGATCGGCGCACTCGGCCAGGCCGTCACCCAAGCTGTCCTGCCGGACCGTGATCCCTCCGCCGGCGCCGAGCGTCAGGGGTACGACCGACTGCGGGACGACCTGATCCGCACCGTGAATGCCCGGCCGCCCGTCCTGCTCGCGGAACTGGCCCGCACCGTGGTCGCGGCGTACGACCAGAACGACGGGACCGCGCACGCCTTGGTGAAACGCGCAGCGGAACTGCTCACGGGAACAGTCAGCCGGCTCCGGACAACGTCGGACAACGGCCCGCTGGTACTCGCGGGCAGTGTCGCGGGCGAATCGTCACCGGTCGGCCGATTGCTGCGCCAGAGCATCCACGAGCACTTCGACTGCGAGGTGCTGACCGCCCACGACGGGGTAGGTGGAGCGACCTGGCTGGCGCTCGGCGTCCTCGATCCAGCCCTGGCCACCCACTCCAACCACGCCCGCCTGGTCAGCTGACTCATACTCGAAGGCGGAACTGGCCAGGTTCGAGGCGCTCCAGGACCAGATCGGTTGAGCCACCGGTTACCCCGGCTTGGCGCGGGGTACCAAGCTGCAGGTGAGGCGATCAGGAGGTGTCACCGTGCTGGTGGCTGAGCGGTATCGGCTGGGCGAGCCGCTGGGCAGAGGCGGCATGGGCGAGGTCTATCGTGCGACGGACGAGGTACTGGACCGTCAGGTCGCGATCAAGCTATTGCTCCCGGTGCGGGAGTCCGTCGCAGCCGAGGAGAGGTTCCTGCGCGAAGCGCGGGCGGCTGCGATGATCAGCGACCCGCACGTGGTAGCGGCCCTGGACTTCGGCAAGCACGGCGACGGCCACTTCCTCGCGATGGAGCTGGTCGAGGGCCGGACGGTCAGCGAGGAGCTGCGCACGCACGGACCGCTGCCGCCCGACCGTGCGGT
>JAWWOY010000547.1:0-2978 GCA_033851195.1 Kribbellaceae bacterium
TCGGAACGGCCCGGCTCGTCGGCCGCGGTCGCGAGAATGGCGAGCAGGGGCCAGAGCCCGAGCCCGGACACGACGGTGTTGCCCGGTGGGAGCGTCCGGACCCAGCGGCTGGTCAGTTCGTCGACGGCCTGCACGACATCGGCATCCATGGTTCCCACCCTGCCACGGCCCGGGGCAACGCGAGGGCCGAAGTACGGGACACGAGCCGCCTGATCGGTCCGTTCCGGGGCAGCTGCGACAAATCGGCGGAATGACGCTGGTTTTCAACAGCGGCTGCGTTCCGTGCTCGCTCAAGCACCCTCCGCTATGCCAGGATGCGGCCCCATGAGCACGCCAGCCGACTCCGAAGCAGTCACGGAGGACCGGGAATCCGCCGCCGCTGCGGCAACTCCCGCGCCTCCGGTCGGACCTCCCCCGCTGCCGTCGGAACAACCCGATCGGGACCACGAGGAGCACCAGGATGCGTCCTCGATCGCGTTCACCGCGACGCTGGTGGTGCTGGTCGGACTCGCTCTGTTCGGCCGGAAGATCTTCTCCGCGCTGTTCACCGACGACGGTGTGCGCACCTGGGCGACGATGTTCGTCGGGGTCAACGTGCAGGCGATGCCGTTCCTTGTTCTCGGAGTACTCCTGTCGGCCGCGCTGACCGCGTTCGTGCCGGCCACGTTCTTCGCGAGGGCGCTGCCGAAGCACCCGGCGCTCGCCGTACCGGTCGCCAGTGCGTCCGGCGTGATCCTGCCCGGCTGCGAGTGTGCCTCGGTGCCGGTGTCGGCGGCGCTGATGAACCGCGGCGTCACCCCGGCCGCGGCGATCGCGTTCCTGCTGTCGGCGCCGGCGATCAACCCGGTGGTGCTGGCGTCCACCGCGGTCGCGTTCCCGGGACAGCCGAAGGTGGTCGTGGCCCGCCTAGTCACCTCGCTGGGTGTGTCGATGGTCCTCGGCTGGTTGTGGTTGCTGACCGGGAAGGGCGACTCCTGGCTGAAGATGCCGAAGAACCGGCACGCCGAGGGCACCGCGAAGCTCGACGTTTTCCGGGCCTCGATGCTGCACGACTTCCTGCACGCCGGCGGGTTCCTGGTGGTCGGAGCAGCCGCCGCGGCCACGCTGAACGTCGTCGTACCGCGGCAGTGGCTGGATCATGTCGCGAGCAACCTGCTGGTCTCCGTGGTGGTGCTCGGGCTGCTCGCCGTACTGCTGGCAATCTGCTCGGAGGCGGACGCGTTCGTGGCCGCCAGCCTGACGCAGTTCTCGCTGACCGCCCGGCTGGCCTTCATGGTGGTCGGGCCGATCGTGGATGTGAAGCTGATCGCTCTGCAGACCGGGACGTTCGGACCGAAGTTCGCGATCAGATTCGCCCCGGCCACCTTCGTGGTGGCAATCCTATCCAGCCTTCTCGTCGGGTGGTGGCTGCTGTGAAGCGCAATGTGGCAGGTCTGGTCGTCGTCTTCGTCGGTGCCGCAGTGGTTCAGCTTGCGACGTCCAACACCTACTTGCGTTATGTGAAGCCTGGCATGCGGTGGATGCTGCTCGCGGCCGGCGCGATCCTCATCATCATGGCCGTGGCCGACGTACTGGCTGATACCCGCAAGAAGCCGCAGGCCGACGACGGGCACGGGCATCACGGTTTGCCGCGCGTTGCCTGGCTGTTGCTGATCCCGGTCTTCGCGCTGCTGGTCGTCGACCCGCCGGCGCTCGGCGCTGACGCGGCCCAGCGCCAGTCACCGGTGGCAGCCAAGCCCATCGCGCCGAAGGGGAACTCCTGGCTCGCCAACAGCGCCCAGGGCGACACCCCGGTAGCTGTGGCGGTGCGCGACTACGCCGTCTGGGCCGTATGGGAGAAGGACAGTATGAAGGGCCGCAGCTTTCAGCTGACCGGATTCGTGACACCCGGCAAGAACGGAATCTGGTATGTCTCCCGGATCGGGATAACCTGCTGCGTGGCCGACGGAACCGCGTTCATGGTCGAGGCGCGCGGCCAGGCGGCGCCGCCGAAGAACCAGTGGATCACGGTCACCGGTGAGTGGGCCGAGCCGACGAAGCGAGCCGACGGCGACGTCGCAGCGTTGACTATCACTGGGGTACGCAACGTCGCACAGCCGCAGAACCCGTACGAATGACAGCCGGTCGGCGGATCACCGTGCAGGCCATACCGGCCACGATCAGCGCCGCGGCGATCGCTCGCTGAGGTCCGACCGCCTCGTTCCGCAGCAGCCAGGCCGCTGCCAGCCCGACGACCGGGACCAGCAACGAGAACGGTGCGACCGTGCTCGCGTCGTACTGACGGAGCAGGAATCCCCACGCGCCGAAGCCGAACAAAGTGGCCGCGAACGAGAGGTAGGCAATGGCTCCGGCGCCCGTCCAGTTGATGCTCTGCAAGGCGTCGAGGTCGGTTTGCGGGCCTTCGGTCAGCAGGGACAGCGCGAGCAGCGGTACGACGGCGACCGCGCTGACCCAGACCATGAAGCGCAACGTGTCCGGCGGTCGCGCGTGCCGGGTGATGATGTTCGACAGCCCCCAGCACACGGCTGCGGCGATCACCAGGCCGAGCGCACCCAACGGTGCGTCGAGACCGCGATCGAGCACGATCAACATCATCCCCGCACAGGCGGTGGCGATCCCGATCAGCTGGGTCCGCCGCGGCCGCTCTCGCAACACCAGTACGGCGAACAGCAGCGTGAAGACGACCTGGCTCTGCAGCACCAGCGAGGACAGCCCCGCAGGCGCGCCGTGGTCCATCCCGACGAACAGCAGGCCGAACTTCGCCACCCCGAGGATCAGCCCGACTGCGATGACATAACGCCAGGCCACCCGAGGACGACGAAGGAAGAACACAGCCGGTACGGCGGCGAAGAGAAAGCGCAGGGCCGAGAACAGCAAGGGCGGAAAGTCCTGCAGTCCGACCTCGATGACGACGAAGTTCACACCCCAGACAATGGCGACTGCCACCGCGAGGAGAACGTGACGAGGGTTCATGGTGA
>JAWWOY010000548.1:0-2905 GCA_033851195.1 Kribbellaceae bacterium
GGGGCTGTCGAACATCATCACCCGGCACGCGCGACCGCCGGACACGTTGCGCTTCATGGACTGGGTCAGCGCGGTCGCCGTCGTACCGCTGCTCGCGCTGTCCATGCTGACCGAGGGCCCGCAGACCGACCTCGACGCCTTACAACGCATCAACTGGACGGGCGCCGGCGCGATTGCTTACCTCTCGTTCGCGGCCACCTTGTTCGGCTTCGGCGCCTGGGGATTCCTGCTCCGTCAGTACGACGCGAGCACGGTCGCGCCGTTCTCGTTGCTGGTCCCGGTGGTCGGGCTGGCAGCGGCCTGGCTGCTGCGGGACGAGTCGGTCGGTCCTCAGCGAGCGATCGCCGCGGCGCTGATCGTGGCCGGCATGGCCTGCACCGTGATCCGCCCTCGAACGGCCCGCAAGGCAGACTCTCCCGAATGGATGCTCAGCAAGTCAGCAAACTGACCGCCCGGTGGCTCGGAAAGTTGTCGGGTGAAGGCAGCACAGTGCTGTCCGGCCTCGGCGTCTGGCCGTTGCTCGCCATCCTCGGCGAGTTGGCCGACGGGCCTGCGCGCGCCGAACTGCAGGCCGCCGCCGGAGGCAGCAACGACGGCGGCCTGGACGTGTTCACCGGTACGACGGATGTGCACGCGGCGCTCGCTCTGTGGACCAGGCCTGAGGTGCCACTCGCGGCGGGCGTCGACTCGATCCTGCCGGCTGAGCTGCGAGGTGTTCTGAGTAATCAGGCCGCGCTGGACGATTGGGTGACCACGCAGACGGGTGGATTGCTGAAGCGGATGCCGGTCGAACTTCGGCCGGACACCCTGCTGGTCCTCTCGTCGGCTCTGGCGGTCCGGACGACGTGGCGGCTGCGCTTCCATGAATATCCGCGGCGGCTCAATAGCTCGGAGGTTCCGTACCGATGGTTGTCCAGGCAGGACGCAGATCTCGACTCCCTCCGGTGCTACAAGACCCCAACAGCCGGACCGTTGACCGTTGCCACCGTGGCCGGCACCGGCGACGTCGACGTACTGCTGGTGGCAGGTGAGCCCGACCGATCGCGCACCGTCGTACTGTCGGCTGCGCTGACCTCGCTCGACGGTTCCTCCATCTCGAGCCAGGAGTTACTGACGGGCCAGGTGGCGCCGGCGGTGACGGTGATCGACTCGATGTCACCGATCCCGCAGGTGGTCCTGTCGATGCCGTACTTCGAGGTAGATGCCGAGCACGATCTCCTCCAGCAGGCTGAGGCACTGGGGTTGGTGAGTGCGTCTGACACCACCCGCGGGCACTTCCCGGGACTGAGCCCGATGCCGCTCGCGGTCGGCCAGGCCAAGCAGGCCGTGATGGCCCGGTTCTCTGCGACTGGCTTCGAGGCCGCCGCGGTGACAGCTGTGGCAGCGGCGCCTGGCTCGGCGCCGCAGACCAGCGGCAAGGCCCTCCTGGTCGACCTGACCCGCCCCTTCGGCTTCCTCGCCATCCATCGCCCCACCGGTATCCTCGTTGTCCTTGGCTGGGTTACCGGCGATGCATTCAGCCCTTCCCCCGAGCTCAGCCGAGCCTGGTAGCGCTGCCTCGCCCGCAACCCGGCCTGGGCCGTGGCAGGGTGGGAGCCATGGATGCCGATGTCGTGCAGGCCGTCAACGAACTGACCAGCCGTTGGGTCCGGACGCTCCCACCGGGCAACACCGTCGTGTCCGGGCTCGGGCTCTGGCCCCTGCTCGCCATTCTCGCGACCGCGGCCGACGAGCCGGGCCGTTCCGAACTGGCCGCTGCCGCCGGAGTGGATCCCGCGGTCGCCGCGGACAAGGCGGTGGACCTGATCGCGACGATCGACGGATCAGCCGACCTCCATGCAGCGCTGGGCATCTGGGTCCATGAGCAGTTGAAGCTCAGCGAGTCCTTCGACAGCGTCATACCGGCTCCGCTCACCGGCACCCTTACCGGCGACCTGAGCCGCGACAAAGCCAAGCTCGACGCGTGGGCGAACGACCACACCAACGGCCTGATCCGGAAGATGCCGATCGAGGTCACCGCGGACCTGGCC
Source organism: Kribbellaceae bacterium (assembly GCA_033851195.1). Classification (GTDB taxonomy): domain Bacteria; phylum Actinomycetota; class Actinomycetes; order Propionibacteriales; family Kribbellaceae; genus Kribbella. The sequence continues at coordinate 2,031 of JAWWOY010000548.1, forward strand.
GTCGTGCTTGCTTCGGCGCTCTCGCTGCACACGACCTGGGTCCGCCCGTTCAAGGAACAGATCCAGAACCTGTACGACGGACCGTGGGCCGGCGGTTCCTGGCATTGGCTCGAACGCAGCGACCGGGACCTCGACGCTGTCCGCCGGTACGACGATCCCGCCGCCGGCGCGCTGAGCGTGATCACCGTGCAGGGTGACGCAGATGTCGATGTTTTGCTCGGCGTTGGTGCTCCGGACACCGCGCAGTCCGACGTACTGGCTGGGCTGCTGGCAGCATCAGCGCAGCCGGAGGGAGGCCGGTCGGGTGCGCAACTGCTCCGCGCCGGTCAGCCGGGGCAGACGGTGGCACCTGCCGTGACCATTGGTTTGACGACGTCGAGGGTGCCCGAATTGAAGCTTTCGCTGCCGTCGTTCAGTGTCGAGGTCGAGCACGATTTGCTGGCGCAGCGGGAACTGTTCGGGCTGTCGACGGTGAGCGCCGATCCGGGGCGAAGCGGTCACTTCAGCGCGATCAGCCCGGAGCCGCTGATGGTCGGGCAGGCGAAGCAGACCGTGCTGGCCCGCTTCTTCGCGACCGGATTCGAGGCGGCGGCCGTGACGGCGATGGGCATGATGTTGACCTCCATGCCCACCCAGCAGGAACGCCGGCTGGACGTCGACCTGAACCGCCCGTTCGCCTTCCTCGCCGTCCACCGCGCATCCCGCCTCCCCATCGTCGCCGGCTGGATCGCCCACCCCACCGAGCCCGCCTAACCCACGCGCCCCCACCCAGCCGCCGCATAACCCCGGCGCCGCCGCGCCCTACCCCCAACCGTTCATCGGTCCCGAGTTCCCCGGCGTGTCGCCATTCGTCGGCCCCAAGATGCCCCGCGGGC
>JAWWOY010001152.1:0-2673 GCA_033851195.1 Kribbellaceae bacterium
GACAACCACGCCGTGCGCCCGACGCAGGCGGGCATCTACGGCATCGTCTCGCTCGTCTTCTGGTCGATCACGATCATCGTCTCGATCAAGTACGTGACGCTGATCATGCGCGCGGACAACGAGGGCGAGGGCGGGATCATGGCGCTGATCGCCAAGATCCAGGAGGTGGCGCTGCAGCCACGGGCCAAGCGCGCGCTGATCGCGCTCGGGCTCGTCGGCGCGTCGCTGTTCTACGGCGACGGCATGATCACGCCGGCGATCTCGGTCCTCTCCGCGGTCGAGGGCCTCGAGATCGTCTCCCCCAGCTTCTCCTCGCTCGTGGTGCCGATCACGGTCGCGATCATCGTCGGGCTGTTCGCGATCCAGCGCCTTGGGACAGGCGCCGTCGGGCGCGCGTTCGGGCCGATCATGGGGGTGTGGTTCGCGGTGCTCGCGGTCGCGGGCCTCGCGCACGTCATCGAGCACCCGGGGATCCTGCGAGCGCTCTCGCCCAGCTACGGCGTCGCCTTCTTCGCCGACCATCCCGGCACCGCGTTCATCGCGCTCGGCTCGGTCGTGCTCACGGTCACCGGCGCCGAGGCGCTGTACGCCGACATGGGGCACTTCGGCCGCGCGCCGATCCGTCGCGCGTGGTTCGCCATCGTGTTCCCGGCCCTGATCCTCAACTACATGGGCCAGGGCTCGCTGATCCTGCGCGACCACGGTGCGATCGACAACCCGTTCTTCCTGCTCTTCCCCCATTGGGCGCGGATCCCGATGGTGGCGCTGGCGACGGTCGCGACGGTGATCGCCTCCCAGGCCGTGATCTCGGGCGCGTTCTCGGTCACGCGCCAGGCCGTCGGCCTGGGCTTCCTGCCGCGCCTGCGCATCCGCCACACCTCCGAGCACGAGGCGGGGCAGGTCTACGTCTCGGCGATCAACTGGGGCATCGCCGTCGCGGTGCTCGGGCTGGTGATCGGCTTCGGGTCCTCGCAGCGGCTCGCGTCGGCCTACGGGATCGCGGTCACCGGCACGCTGGCCATCGACACGATCCTCTTCTTCGTCGTCGTGCGCGTGCTGTGGCGGCGCCCGCTGTGGATGGCGATCGGCGGCGCCGCGGCGTTCCTGACCGTCGACCTCGCGTTCTTCACGGCGAACCTGACCAAGGTCCTGCACGGCGGCTGGTTCCCGCTGCTGATCGCCGCGAGCGTCTTCACCGTGCTCGCCACCTGGCAGCGCGGCCGCGGGATCGCCAACGAGCGCCGGACCGAGGAGGAGGGCCCGCTGCGCGACTTCGTCCGCGACCTGCACGCGATGCGGCCGCCGATCTACCGCGCGCCGGGCTGCGCCGTGTTCCTCTCCGCGAACCGCGAGACGACGCCACTGGCCCTACGGGCCAACGTCGAGCACAATCGCGTGCTCCACCACAGCGTGGTGATCGTCTCCGTGCGGACGCTCAACGTGCCGCACGTCCACGACGACGAGCGGGTGAGCGTCGACGACCTCGGCTACCGCGACGACGGCATCACGCACGTGACCGCGTCGTTCGGGTTCCAGGACACGACCGACGTCCCGGCCCAGATCGGGCGCGTGCGCAACCGGCTCGAGGGCGACGTCGATCTCGAGCACGCCTCGTTCTTCCTCTCGAAGATGACGATCGTGCCCACGGGGCGCGCCCCGATGCGCCGCTGGCGGATGAAGCTGTTCCTCGCGCTCGCGCGCAACGCGGCGAACCCGGTCGAGTACTTCGGCCTGCCCGACGAGCGCACCGTGGTGATGGGCTCGCACATCGAGCTCTAGCCCGCGCGGGACCGGCACTCGCGCTCGAGCCGGGCGACGCGCTCCTGCAGCGACTCGATCTCGTCGAGGCACGCGGCCAGCGCTTCGTTGAGCTGCGCGAGCACGCCGACCACCGGCGCCACGCCGACCGCCGCGTGGCCGTCGACGTGATGTTCCGGCTCGAGCGGGGGTGCAATTTCGGACTGCATGACGAAGCTCCTCTGAATCAGTGATCCTGAGAGGAAGCCCAGCGCCGCGCCCTACGGTCGCGCGCCGTCCTTCCGTCGTGGTGGTGAAATCGCTCCGACGCCCGCCGGCATCGCGCGACCTCAGAGTCAATGTAGCTGCCGAGGGGGGCTGCTTCACTGCGTGCGCGTGCCACGCTTCGCCGTCGACCTGACCGCCGTGCGCCTCTCACGCGATCTGCGACTCGTCCTGCTCGGTCAGGCGCTGTCCGCGCTCGGCACGCAGGCAGCTCTGGTCGCCGTTCCATATCAGGTGTACGTGCTGACGCACTCCGCGGCTCTCGTCGGTCTGCTCGGTGTCGTCGAACTCGGCCCGCTGATCGCCGCGTCGCTGCTCGGCGGCGCGATCGCCGACCGCATGGATCGTCGCGGCCTGCTGCTGATGGCGCAGCTCGCCGAGACGCTGATCGTCGGTGGCCTTGCCGCGATCGCGCTGCTCGAGCAGCCGCCGATCGCGCTCGTGTTCCTGCTCGCCGGCGCGCTCGCCGGCGCCGGCGCCGTGGTCAACGTGGCGCGTTCGGCGATGGTCCCCGGGCTGGCGGGCCGCGAGCGGCTGCGCTCGGCGCTCTCGCTCAACTTCGGTCTGACGCAGGTCGCGTCGGTCGTCGGACCGGGCGCAGGCGGCCTCCTGATCGCGTGGCTCGGGGTCGGCGCGACCTACGCGGTCGAC
>JAWWOY010000565.1:0-3299 GCA_033851195.1 Kribbellaceae bacterium
GTACGTGCACCGCATACTCCTGCCGCGCCGTCTACATCGACCTGTCCAAGAACACGTCCAAGGTCTACTGCTCCCAGACCTGCGCACATCGCCAGAGCGTCGCGGCATTCCGCGCACGCAAACGCGCGGGTCTGTCAAGAAAACGGTGTAACTGATCTTTGTGATTCTGCTTGCGTCCGGCGGACATGCGTCCGTCGAACGTGATCTCGAAGGCGTTCAACGCTACTTTCGTGCGCCGTGAGGCGGTGGTTTGAGTGGAGCTGAGAGACCGCCATCGTCGGGTCGTCGCAGCGGCCCGGCAGGAGCTGCGGGCAGGCTGATCCGGGAGGTGCCGGGGAGGGTGGGAGCAGCCCTGACAAAGCCGGGACGTGTCAGTACTGCCAGATGGTGCGGGTCCGGTGAGCGGGATCGAGAGGAGTACGCGAGGAACCGATGTCGAGTTGATCAGGTGGGACGGTCAACTGCCGATGCCGCGACTGCGATGGCCATACAATCACGTCCCGCCTCGACGACGTGGTCCGCGCGAACAGAGGAAGCGGTGGATGGATTATTACGCAGGCCAGTCTGAGGAGTTGGCTGCGGCGGGCCGCTCGCAAACGACGGACCAGGACGGTGCGCAGGCGCAGCAGTATTGAGACCTCCCGCCGCTACTGAGTGACGTCTATGTCCCTGCCAACCAATAGTGCCCCAGTCACGTCAGACGCCCTGCGGATGGGTGCGCTTGGAGCTGTCAGCTGGTCAGCTTCTTGCGCAGGACGAGTTCGTGGTGAATGCAGTGGGGCATCAGGTCACCGCGTTCGCCGGTCTCGGTGAAGCCACAACGGAGGTAGAGGGCATGAGCGTGATCGTTGCCCGTAGCGACTGACAGTTCGAAAGTATGGGCTGACATGTTCAGCGCCCACTGATCCACCGCCGCGATCAGCCGTTCGCCGATGCGGCGACCACGGCCGGCTGCTGACATGAAAGGGTGAGAGATATCGGTTCCCCACACATCCGTTCAGCGAGACCGTCGGACCTCGACGACTTGGCCGTGCTCGAGGTCCAAGCTGGCCAGCTCCTCCACCAGGTCGATGCCAGAGGTCGCCAACCACGTCCCAGATCCCGAGGCCCTAGGTCGAGGTCAAGAGCAAGGGCTGATCTGGGTTGGAAACACCCGGCCGCGAACGTGTTCCAGTTCCTCTTCGCTGAGTTCGACGTCCAGCTCCTTCAGCACGGCATCCACCTCGTCGGGCCGTACGACGCGCTGCTCGACGCGGCCATCGGCGTACTCGGTGGTGAGTTCGTGGCCGACCAGGCGGCGGCTGATGCCGTCGTCCAGGCGCATCACGATCAGCTTGGAGCTGAAAGGCGAGTTCGGGTGGGTCGAGACGTAGTGGTGGTAGACCTGATAGTCGATCAGGCGCTGCGGCTCGTTGGTCGACGCGTGCTGCGGGATCCATCCCTCGGGCGACTTCTTCGACAGCGTCCACACGTTGCCGTCGACGGTCAGCCGGTGGTCCCAGCCCGCCTGGTTCACGATCGCGCCATCCTTCAGCGGCGTCGGGAACAGTTGGCCCGCGCCGAACCCAACATCCGCAAGGAATTCCTGCCCGTCGACCCGGACGAGCAGCAGCATGTGCGTCCGCGGTCCCGACTTGTGTGGCTGGACCCGGGCGACCCGCCGCTGCACCTCGAAGCCGAGCCGCTCGAGTGCTGCGGCGAACAGCAGCGCGTGCTCGTAGCAATAGCCGCCGCGTTGCCGGGCGACCACCTTGGCCTGGATCGCGTCGAGTTCGATGCCGGGATGCGTGCCGAGGATGACATCGACGTTCTCGAACGGAATGGCGCGGACGTGGGCCGAGTGCAGGCTGTGCAGGGCGTCCACCGACGCGGTCACGCGAGCATGCCCGATCCGCCGCAGGTAGGCGTCCAGGTCCAGGGTCTCGGTGTTCCACTCGCTCGTCATGACGACCATCTCATCACGTCCAGTTTGCTTGAAGTCAAGCATCCGCGGTGCGCATGGCCAGTCTGCGAGTTATGCGCTGGTGCCACCAGGCCGGAACCGGTGAGGATGGAGGTCCACCGCGGAGGAACGAGGAAAGATCGCCGGAGTTTCGGACGGCAACCAGCAATGTCGAGTAGATCAGCCCGATTATCAGTGGGTCCTGGGTTCGAGTCCCTGGCGGCGCACCAGCACAATGGCCCAGGCAGACATCGCAATCTGCTCCTGGGCCTTCGTGCTTTCTGGGACCAACAATCCCCCAGACCCCTCCTCCGTCGCAGCTTCACCACGAAGCCGGCGTGGTCGCGGAGAACCCTCCGTAGCGACTCTTATGCCGCGGGCTCCCCCAGGACGACCCAGCCGCCCTATGGTTGCGACTTGCCGGAACCGTTCCGCAAGTAGAGGTCGCGAAGCAGGCATATCTCCGCGCCGTGGTGGATGACCTCGACGTTCGCGTACAGCATCTTTTTCGCCAGTGGTGCGTGGGCGAATGCGGGCGGGTCGCCCTGTGGTTGGGCGAGTCCTGCGATGCCGAGGCTGCGCACACCGTCGACCCAATGCTCGTATTCGTCATCGAGCTGCCGCAGCGCTCCCCCGGCGGTGCCCGCGTAACAGAATGTCGAGTCACTGGCGGCCGCCCGGCCGAAGAGCTTCCCGTTCGTCGATGCGAACCCGACGATCAGGTGCACCAGCCGCCAGGCGATTGTCGTCACAGGTTCCCGCTCGTGCGGCGGCTCGCCGCAGTCCATGGTGAACTCGCCCGTCCCGAAGGAGATCGGCGCAGAGCTTTGACCTTGGCGGCTGATCGTCAAGCAGTCAGGGACCGGCTGCCAGAAGTACTCGTCGTCGGTCAGCCCATCCAGACGGGGCCTGAGCCGATGCCGCCAATGCGACTCAACCTGGTCGACCACCTCGGCGCTCCAGTCAATGTCCATCCCCAGACGGTAGCCACTGACGGGCCTTGAGGGGCGGACGGTGGCGGCCGCCCGGTCCACAGCGGAGCGGCCGCCTGGCGTGCTGCCATGCGGAACTGATGCGGAAGTCTGGTACGCCCGACCGGCACATTGCCCAAGGAGCGAGCAGACCAGGTACTCAGCACACTGGCCGAATTCAAAACTCGAGTCATTCCAGCCCGTCGTGCGGACGGTGTCTAAAGCGCTCCGGGTCTCCGGGATCGTTGCCAAGCAACGAACCGCGCGCTCTCCAAAGTGGCCCCGTGCGGTCGGCCCCCGGCGCGGCAAATTCACGCCATCCTCCATAGGTGGGTCACTCGATCGGGCCGTGCGATGGCAATACATAAGCGTCAACCCTGCGGCGC
>JAWWOY010000580.1:0-2772 GCA_033851195.1 Kribbellaceae bacterium
CCACCTGTGGTCGCACGCGACGGCGTCGTACAGGTGCCGGCATCGGCCGGACTCGGCCACGCCGTGGACACCGAACTCATCGCCGCCAACACCATCAGCTCCGTCGCCCTCTAACGCCGCCCCGTCACCGCAGACCTCGTCGTACTCGATCCGGACCGGGTCGCCGACCGGTCGACGTACGACGATCCGTGGCAACTGTCGGTCGGGATCGAGCACGTGCTGGTCGCGGGGGAGCCCGTGCTGAGCAACGGCGTGCCGATGACGCTTCGGCCTGGGCGGGTACTCCGCAAGGGCTGAGGTCAGGCCGTCTGAGCGTTCTGTCCTGGCCGGGTGTCAAACGTGACCGCCAGTGGCCCGACCAGGCAGCCGGCCTTACCCCTGGGCCATCTCAGCGCGGATGTTGGCCCCGACCCGTTGTGCTGTCGTTTGTTCCATGGGGAGTGTTCTAGTCCGTTTAAGACACAGTGGCGCCACCAGGTGGGAGTATCGGGGAGTGCAGCAGCGCTCAGTGGACCAGCTCGCACGTTGGGTTTCGGTGCTGGGCGCTATTGCGCTGGGAATCGCCCTGTTGGGTGTGGGGATTTTCGTCGACACGCGCTATCAGCGGGCTGTGGGCCGGGAGTTCCTCGCTGATGGCGTTGAGACGGTGGCCACCGAGGTTCAGTTGCACATCGAGAGCGGGAAGGGCGGCCGCTACGTAGCCGAAGTCGAGGTCGTCTTCCCGGTTGCGACCGGAGGACGTCAACGGACGATGCTCGTCAATAACCTCGGGGACGACGAAGGCGGTGGATTGGGCTGGCGCCAGCCTGGCCCAGCAACCCGGTACGCCCCGCCCCTGACGATTCTCTACAAACCCGAGGATCCGAGCCAGGCCATCGCCTTGGTGGATGCTCGGTACTTCGCCATCGATACAGAGACGCCGGCCGTCGCGCTCGGCATGATCGTGTTCGGGCTTACCATCGCGGCGCTCGTCGGCGTCTGTCTGAGCTTGAACGCTCGGCGTCGAGGCCGTCGGTGGTGGAGCTGGCACGCCGGACGGCACCGCCGACACTGAGCCTTGCGATACAGGCATTTGTGAAGCGCGACTGATCCGAACCAACTACGACGTCCGCGCCACCTGCGGCAAGGCACGGTGGTGGGCGATGATGCACAGATGCGCACCTACCTGGCCAGCCTCCCGAGGTGGGCTCTGGCCCTGATTAGCGGGCTCCCTTTTGGAACCGCGATGGGGATCTTCACCAAGATCGACGGGTCGAGCACAGTAGCCGCATTCGTCTCCGGGGCTGTCGTCGGCATCTTGTTCGCAGCCTCGCTGACGTTCTCGCTCAAGAGAAGGTGGCGCGGAGAGCAGCGCGCGCTTGGCGACGCGCCACCGGCTATCCAGAAGGCCGCCCTCGGCGCCGTTTGGCGCGGACCGGCTCCAGCCGATCCCGAGATCCGCGCGGCGACCCTCCGACTGGCTGAACACCAACTTGGCCAAATGCTCCGCTGGCGCACGACGATCATCATCTGCTTCGCGGTAGTCCTGGTCGGCACTGTGGTCAGCGCCTTTGACTCGTCCTGGCGACTCGTCTTCACAGCCCTCTATGTGCCACTCCTGGTCGGCCAGTGGTACTGGCCCAAGCACCTGTGCAGCCGCATCGAATTACTGTCCGGAACCGCCAGCACCAAGGACTCGTAAAGGAACGCCGTCGTATAGCATTCCCCCGCCCCGCCCGGCGATACCAGCCGTTATAGGCCCGGCATCGTCAGGCACCATCATTCCGCTTGATCATTGCGGAGCGACGAGAAACATCTATTCCGGGTAACGACGCTTCGTGTGCCACGGCGGCCGCAAGTTCGCTGCCGATCTCGGCGGCGAGGAGCTCTCGGTACCCGAGCTTCTCGTAGTAGGGGCCGTTCCATGGCACGTCGCGAAACGTCGTCAGGGTGGTCGCAGGCCGGTCGTTGCGTCTGCCCCATTCCTCTACGTGGGAGATGAGTTGGCGACCAACGCCTTGTCGGGCGGAAGCAGGCGCGACCGACACCTGCTCTATGTGGGCGTTACCGTCGACCACCGTTGCGACGATGTAGCCGGCGACCTTGCCATCTTGCTCCGCAACCCAGACCAGCCCACGTTCATGACTTCGACGCAGGGCCTCCTGGTCGGGGACATGGTCGGCGACCAAGGCCAGGTCGACCGTGTGAAAGAGCTGGCCAGCCTCGATCTCGAGCACGATCAAGTCGGCCAGCTCCGAATGTCTGGCAGAACGAATGAGGGCGGACGCCATGGGCCTAAGCCTCTCACGCCCGGGAGTTGCCCTTGGTTGGCACTGACCTCGTCGTACTGGGTCCGGACCGGGTCGCGGACCGGTCGACGTACGACGATCCGTGGCAGTTGTCGTTCTGGTCGAGCGTCAGACCTGACTGGCAGTGCAGCAGTTGACCGGTGAGGCGGTACCGCGGACACGCACGGGAAAGACGCTCGGGCAGGCCGCAGACCGGTACTGCCAGTCGGGCGTGACATCCAAGCCGCCAGATCGCCCGGGCCAGGCACCCGTCTTACCCCTGTGGTCGAACTCGAAATCTGTATAGCGGAATCGATATGCCATATCGATTCCGCTATACAGATTTCGGCGGGTTCTTGAACCGACGCGGCGCATCCGGCAGCGGCGCGGCCTCGGCCTCTCTCGAGCCGGACTCGTGGCCGGCCAGCCAGCCGTCGTACTCGGTGACCAGCTCCTCGGCGAGCGCCCGGTCGATGTCCCGTGGTAGGACGACGGTCCAGGGGTG
>JAWWOY010000593.1:0-2762 GCA_033851195.1 Kribbellaceae bacterium
ACGCCGCGCTGCGGATCTTCGCGGCCGACCTCTCGATGACCGCCGGGGTGCCGACAGCCGACCTGGTGCACTCCCACACCTGGTACGCGAACATGGCCGGCCACTGGGCCAAACTCCTGTACGACGTCCCGCACGTGGTGACGGCGCACTCGCTGGAGCCGCGGCGGCCGTGGAAGGCCGAGCAGCTCGGGGGTGGCTACCGCCTGTCGAGCTGGGCCGAGCGGACGGCGTACGAGGCTGCGGATGCGGTGGTCGCGGTGAGCAGGGGGATGCGCGAGGACGTGCTCGCCTGCTACCCCTCGGTGGACCCGGCCAAGGTGCATGTGATCTCGAACGGGATCGATGCGGATTTCTATCACCCGGACCCGGCGACCGACGTGCTGGAGCGAATCGGGGTCGACCTGAACCGCCCGTATGTCACCTTCGTCGGCCGGATCACCCGTCAGAAGGGGGTCCCGCACCTGCTCCGGGCCGGCCTCCAACTGGACCCGGCGGTGCAGCTGGTCCTGCTGGCCGGCGCGGCCGACACGGTCGAGTTGAAGGCCGAGACCGACGCGGCGATCGCGGTGCTGAAGAACTCGCGTGACGGTGTGTTCGTGGTGTCGGAGATGCTGCCGCGCCCGGAGGTCCGGCAGGTGCTCACGCACGCGCTGGCCTTTGTCTGCCCGTCGGTCTACGAGCCGCTCGGGATCGTCAACCTGGAGGCGATGGCCTGCGAGACCGCGGTCGTCGCCAGCGCCGTCGGCGGGATCCCCGAGGTCGTCGACGACGGCGTCACCGGCACCCTGGTCGGCTACGTCGAGAACAACCCGATCGGCTTCGAGCGGGACCTGGCCGCGGCGATCAACGAAATGGTCGCCGACCCGGCCAGGGCCGAGGCGATGGGCAAGGCCGGTCGCGAACGAGCCGTCTCCGAGTTCGGCTGGGACGCCGTCGCCGAGCGCACGGTGGAGCTCTACCGCTCCCTACTCACCTGAGCGGCGGATTCCGGCGGTAGGCGCGTCGCCGGCTAGCCAGGTAGTGAGGAGGCGGGCGCCGGCGCCAGTCGCACCGAGGCTGTACTCGTGCTCGTCGCGCGGCGACTCGGCGATGCTCGAGAGGTCGAGGTGCGCCCACGGCAGGCCGCCGGTGAACGCCTTCAGGAACAGCGCAGCCGTGATCGAGCCGGGCCCCTTCGAGCTGTTCACCGAGTCGGCGACCGGGGTCGAGATCAGCTCCTGGTACTCCGCCGGCAGCGGCATCCGCCAGAGCCGCTCGCCGGATACCTCACCCGCGCCGGCCAGGTTGTCGGCCAGCGCGTCGTCGGTGGCGAACAGGCCGCCGTACAGCATCGAGCCGAGCGACACCTTGATCGCCCCGGTCAGGGTGGCGATGTCGACGAGCACGTCCGGCTTCAGCTCCGACACGGCGTACGCGAGGCCGTCGGCGAGCACCACCCGGCCCTCGGCGTCGGTGTTCTTCACCTCGGTGGTGCGGCCGCCGTAGTGCCGGACCACGTCGTCGGGCCGGTACGCCGTCCCGGACGGCATGTTCTCGGCGGCGCAGATCAGGCCGGTGACCTTGACTTTTACCGACAGTGCCGACAGTGCCGATAGAGTCGCGATGACCGAGCCGCCGCCGGTCATGTCGCGCTTCATCGACACCATCGCCTCGCGCGGCTTGAGCGACAGGCCACCGGTGTCGTACGTGATGCCCTTGCCCACCAGCACGACGTACGGGGTGTCCTTGGTGGCGCCCTCGGGGGTGTAGTCGAGGCGGATCAGGCGCGGCGGCCGGATGGAGCCCTGGCCGACCGCGATGATCCCGCCGAACCCGTCGGCGGCCAGCTGCTTCTCGTCCCAGACCTTCACCTCGAGCCCGGTGGCACCGGCGATAGCGGTCGCGCGGGCCGCGAGCCAGGCCGGATCCTTCTCGTTGGAGGGGGTAGTCGCAAGCTCCCGCGCCAGCCAGCCGGTACGGCCGACGACCAGGCCGCGCTCGACGATCGCCGTCCGGTCGGTATCCGCACCGTCGGTGAGCAGGATCCGCTCGACGATCGGCTTACCGACGTCGACGGTCTTGCGGTGGAACGTGAAGGAACCGAGCACGATCCCCTCGGCGAACGCCTGCAGCGCCGACTCCTCGATGCCCTCGGCAACGACAGTGGTCAGCTCGTCCTTGCCGCGGCCGAACCGAGCCAGGGCGGCTCCGGCGTGTCGCAGGTCTGCGGCGGTGCCCGCGCCGGCGCCGAGCAGCAGTACCTCGGTGACCTCCCCGGTCAGCAACGGGTACGACGCGGTGGTGCCGGCAGCCGGGCTGAACCCGGTCGCGGTCTGGGCCTCGACCAGCCTGGCCACGTCCACGCCGAGACGTTCACCGGCCTCCTTGGCCGCCGCGGGTAGTCCAGCGTCGCCGACCACGACCACCCAGGTACGGGAACCGTGAACAGGGAGCCCGGGCTGCCAGACCACAGCCGGCACGGAAGGGAAGATATTGCGGACAGTGCTTCGGCGAGCCACCTGGGGTCCTCACTTTTGATCAAACTGGAAGGCCAACGGTAACGACCCCGGCCGGTGCCCGAAAGCACCCACCGGGGTCGTCCAGCTGTCAGGGCACACACCGAAGGCGCGCCGTGCGGTGATCGCGTCAGCCGACAACGGCTTTGAGCGCGTTCCCGAGCTCGGTCGCCTCATCGGCATTCAGCTCGACGACGAGCCGACCGCCGCCCTCGAGCGGAACCCGCATCACGATCCCGCGGCCCTCCTTGGTGACCTCGAGCGGAC
>JAWWOY010000610.1:0-3064 GCA_033851195.1 Kribbellaceae bacterium
AGTCGCTCAGCATCGTCGAGTGTGACGAATCTGAGGCTACTCACTTCGGCTGGCTCGATCACGATCTGGTCGATATCGGCCGGTGCCAGAACACCGCCGTCGAAGAGAAACGCGACCATCTCTGTGAATTCGCCCGATCGCGATTGCCAGTCCACGGCGAGCAGGTCGCCGGGCTCGACGATGAGGCCTAGTTCCTCTCGGACCTCGCGCCGGGCGGCGAGCCGTGGCGACTCGTCGCGTTCGACCACACCACCGGGAATGTCCCAGGTCGACTTATAGGGCGGCTCAAGGACCAGCAATCGGTCTGCTTGGTCCGTGAACAAGCAGTCGGCAGCCATCCGTTTGGTGGGGAGCTTCGCGGTGAAATGAACATCGTCGGGCACGTTGCTAGCCAACCACAGGTCGCGTCCCCTTTGTGAGCACGTCACTGCTCGAGGTCGGGAGTCGCCGTGTGGTTGGTGCTCAGGGCAACGGACTCGTAATGATGGGCTTAACGTCCGTCCGGTCGTTAACAAGCGCCCGCTGTGCTGCGCTGAACGACCTTCGGGTCTGCCCCCGAGCCGAGCCAGACGGACGCGGCGGTGTAGCGCAGGTGTGGACGGCGCGCTGCATCGTCGGGTCGCCGCCTGGCGACGTTCGCATGGTCTAAGGTCTCGGCGTGTCGAAACTTGGGGATGCGACGACGCGACTTGTTGTTCTTCGAGGCAACTCTGGGTCTGGCAAGACCACCACGGCGCAGGAGCTTCGGCGACGGATCGGGCGCGGTGTTGCTTGGATCGAACAGGACTATCTGCGCCGGATCCTGCTGCGAGAGCACGATCGTACGGGCGCTCCGAACATCGGCTTGATCGATCAGACGGCGCGGTATGCGCTCGATCACGGCTATCACGTGATTCTGGAAGGCATCCTCTACAGCCCGGCCTATGGCGCGATGCTGCGGCAAGTCATAGCTGACCATGCAGGCGCTACAGGGGTGTACTACTTCCAGTTGCCGTTCGAGGAGACGCTTCGACGGCATTCCACGCGGGCACTGGCGGAGGTCGTCACGCCGGAGCAGATGCGGGAGTGGTATCAGGCTTGCGATCTGCTCGGCGTACCAGGTGAGCAGGTGATTGATACGTCCAGCAGTCTGGATGGGATCGTAGAGCGCGTCATCGGTGATCTCGCTTGGACGACCGGCGGAGCCATTGCGCACGCACTCGAAGACTGAAAGCCGAGGAGACTGAGGGCTACCACACTTGTCCGGATCTGGTCGCCGCAATCCGGGCGTGAACGCCGAGCGCGTCATTATCTGCCGAGGCGCGACTGTCAAGCATCAGCCGAGACAGGACAGCCAGCTCTGCAGTGCCCTTCTGCGCCTCATCTACCTCGATCTGGTGGAGATACAGCATCGACGAGTCGTCGGGCCGGATGAGCTCATGATTTATTGATAGACGCATTCAGATCCGAGTACGACGAGCTCGAGGAGGCGACGCGGGTGATCGAGGTTCCCGAGCCCTTCGTGCGGGAGATCAGCGAACGGGAGAAGGAGCCGGGTAGGGCCTGGCTCCATGCGCTGCCGGATCTGGCCGATGATGCGCTTGCGAAATGGGATCTGACGCTATCGGGTCCGACGATGCACGGTGCGGTTGGCGTCGCCATACCGGTGCGCCGCGCGGACGAAACTGCTGCCGTCCTAAAGATATCCTTTCCTCATCCCGGCAATATCGCCGAACCGAAGGCGCTCGCCGCGTGGGCGGGCCGTGGTGCGGTGCGGTTGCTGGAGCGCGATGACCAGGCATTCGCGATGTTGTTGGAGAAGGCCAGTACATACTCTTTGCGTGATCTGCCAGACGTCATCGATCGAGTGGTTGTCGCGGGTCGTCTCAACCGGCGCCTCGCGGTACCGGCGCCAGCGGGAGTGCCGCCCCTCACGGCTGTCGCGCACGGCTGGGCGGCCGAGATTGCCTCACGGCACCGGAGACTGAAAAGTCCGGTGGCGGACCGACTCGTCGGCCGAGCGATGGACACGTGTCGTGAGTTGGCCGCCGACCAGCCGAACTTGTTGGTTCATGGCGACCTCAACTTCGGCAATGTCCTGAAGGGCGGTCGCGAGCCTTGGGTGGTGATCGACCCGAAGGGCTGGGCGGGCGATCCCGCCTATGACGCTGTCAACCTGCTACGAGACCGCTGGCATGCGATGGCTAAGCAATCGGATCTGTTGGAGGCATTGTCATACCGGCTGGCTGCCTTCGCCGACGCCGCTGAACTGGATCGGGATCGAGTGGTGCGCTGGGTGCAGGCGTGCGCGGTGAAGGACGCGCTCTGGAGCTTGGAGTTCGGCGAGTCGTCCGAACGAGCCGCCATCAACGAGACAGTGGCCGGCATCGCGTCGTCGTAAGTATTCTCGATCGTGTCCAGCCAGGTCGTGGCCGGCTGCATGCCCGAAGCCGGAAACCAGCTCTCCCAGGCTCACACCATCGATATCAGGCAGCAACTCACGTGCCTTGCGCCGTCCGGGGGAATTCGGGCCCCAACCTTATTGATCCACGATCAGCATCATGTTGCCGTCGAGATCCCGGACGGTGAAGAAGCGGCAGACGGTCGCATCTCCCTCTATGGCGGTCGGAGCCAGCCCGCGGTGTTCGGACTTGGCGTGGTGACTGTCGATGTCGGACACGACATAGGTGCAGGTCGCCCAGTCCAGCCCCGGCTTGGCGGCGATGCCGCTGCTCGGGGCGAGCAGAGTGACCGTGCTTTCTGCGTCATCGGTCAGGACTGCGGCATGGGACTCGACCGAAACCGTCCGCAGGTCGAGGAAGTCGGCGTACCAGCCGGCTGCCGCCGCGGCGTCGCTCACTGGTACGAAGGCTGAACCCAGGCGAGTAGTCATACGCCGGACGCTATCTGCCAGCCCCCGGAATTGTAAGCGGTGGCCGCCGAGGTACCCGGCTTCGTGAGCGAGCGGATCGACGGGCGTGTGGGCCCGGCTAGGTCACTTGTGGTCCTGATAGTCCTGGAGGCTGCGCAGCTACTGCGGCTCGCTTCGCTCCCAGGGTGGCTGCGCGAAACTTTGAAATCTGCA
>JAWWOY010000623.1:0-2510 GCA_033851195.1 Kribbellaceae bacterium
CCACGACCGGACAGGCAGACCAGGATGGTTGCCTCCGGCCCCAGTTCCTTGGCGATCTCCAGCGTCCCGGCGATCGCGTGCGCCGACTCGATCGCCGGGATGATGCCCTCGGTCCGAGCCAGCAGCCGGAAGGACTCCATCGCCGCCGCGTCCGTCACCGGCCGGTACGACGCCCGCCCGGTCTCGGCCAGCCAGGCGTGCTCCGGACCGACGCCCGGGTAGTCCAGGCCGGCCGAGATCGAGTGCGACTCGATCGTCTGGCCGTCTTCGTCCTGCAACAGATAGGAGCGCGCGCCGTGCAGCACGCCGATCTGGCCCGCGGTGATGGTCGCCGCATGCCGGCCGGTCTCGTAACCGTCACCGCCGGCCTCGATGCCGTAGAGCCGCACCTCGCTGTCGGGCACGAAGGCGGCGAACAGCCCGATCGCGTTCGAACCTCCACCGACACAGGCAACCGCGGCATCCGGGAGCCGACCGAGCAGTTCGAGCGACTGGGCCCGGGCCTCGTCACCGATGCCGCGGACGAAATCGCGCACCATCGCCGGGAACGGGTGCCCGCCGGCCGCCGTACCGAGCAGGTAGTGGGTGTCGTCGACGCTGGCGACCCAGTCGCGCAGGGCCTCGTTGATCGCGTCCTTCAGCGTCCGGCTACCGGTCTTGACCGGGATCACCTCGGCGCCGAGCAACTTCATCCGGGCCACGTTCAGAGCCTGCCGCTTGGTGTCGACCTCGCCCATGTAGACGACGCACTCGAGGTCGAGGTAGGCACAGGCTGTCGCTGTCGCGACGCCGTGCTGGCCGGCGCCGGTCTCGGCGATCACGCGGCTCTTGCCCATCCGCTTGGTCAGCAGGGCCTGGCCGAGCACGTTGCGGATCTTGTGCGCGCCCGTATGGTTCAGATCCTCCCGCTTGAGCAGGATCCGGGCCCCCGCGACGTCGGACAGCCGGGTCGCGTCGTACAGCAGGCTCGGCGTACCGCCGTACTCGCGCAGCATCCGTTCGAACTCGTCGGTGAAGGCCTTGTCGGCCATCGCCTCCTGCCACGCCTTGGTGAGCTCGTCGAGCGGCGCGATCAGCGCCTCCGGCATGAACCTGCCGCCGAAGCGACCGAAGTGCCCGAGCTGGTCAGGCAGCACAGCAGTCATCCTTACGCCTTCCGTGACCCTCTCCTACGAAGAGGGCGACCGACTAGTGGCGCTGCTGGATGGCGGGATGCGCACCCGCAGCGACGAGATCTGCGACCGAGGCGCGCGGATCGCGGCCGGTCACCAGGGTTTCACCGACGAGGACGACATCGGCCCCGGCGCGCGCGAACTCGATTACATCATGCGGACCGCGGACGCCGGATTCCGCCACCCGGACCAGGTTGGTCGGGATCAGCGGCGCGACCCGGGCGAAGGTGGTGCGATCCACCTCGAGCGTCTTCAGGTTCCGGTTGTTGACGCCGATCAACTGCGCCCCGGCGTCCACCGCACGCCGCGTCTCCTCCTCGTCGTGCACCTCGACCAGCGGGGTCAGGCCGATCGACAGCGCCCGCTCGATCAACGAGACGAGCGCCTCCTGGGCCAGCACCGAGACCATCAGCAGGGCCATGTCGGCGCCGGTCGCCCGCGCCTCCCAGAGCTGGTACGACGACACGATGAAGTCCTTGCGCAGCACCGGTACGTCGACCCGGCCGCGGACGGCGCGCAGGTCTTCCAGGCTGCCGCCGAACCGGCGCCGCTCGGTCAGCACGCTGATCGCCGCGGCACCGCCCTCGGCGTACTCCGACGCCAGCGCCGCCGGGTCGGTGATCTCGGCAAGGGCGCCCTTGGAAGGGCTGGAACGCTTCACCTCGGCGATGATCGAGATGCCGTCACCGCGGAAGGCAGGCATCGGGTCCAAGGCATCGGGCATCCGCCGGGCGTCGCGCTTCAGGTCGTCCAGGCTGACCCGCGACTTCCGCTCCTCGAGGTCCTCGCGCACCCCGGCCAGAATCTCGTCAAGAACACTCATGATGGTGGGTCCGTCCTTCAGTGGGCGGCGTGATCGCTGGACCGGGCGCCGAAGCCCAGCAGTTGCATCACCTTGCCGACGAGGCCGCCGGCGACGGCGATACCGACCGAGATCCAGAACAACAGCCAGTTCGGGCCGAGCACCATCGCGATGGCACCGAGGGTGAAGGCCAGGAGCACGATGACCACGGCGGTCCACGCCGCCGGTGTGCTGCCGTGCAAACCCGCCGCATGGGCCTCTTCGGGTTCGTCCTTCACCGGCTGATCAGCGGTCGTGTTGTCCATCGTTGGCGCGCTCCCTCTTGGTCGTCCCGTCCTATTGTGGCGGTAGCCGTCCGCAGTCAGATCGTCGGGTCCTCACCAGCGTCCATCGCCTTCCACTGATCGGTAGATGTGACGACCGGATCCCGCTCGTAACGCACTGTGGGACGGCGCCACCGGTGAGCGGTCAGGAGCCCCACCAGTCCCGCTGCCACCAACGCCGCACCGCCTGCGAGCGCCAGCCACGGAGCTGGT
>JAWWOY010000626.1:0-6552 GCA_033851195.1 Kribbellaceae bacterium
GAACACGCCTCGGCCGACGCCGGGACGAGCTGGTCACCGTCGCTCGCCACTAGTCCGGCCGCTCCGAGCAGCAGTTCACCTGCCGTGGCAGTGCCAGCCCTGCCCCAACCCGGCGTACAGACGTGGCCGACGCAGATCCAGCGCGACGAGGCAACAGACGTACCGGCATCAGCAGCGCCGACGCCGGCCCAAGCCGGAGCGGACGCAGCAGCGGAGCCCGCGCCGGCAGCGATGACCAGCCAGCCGGTGGCCCCTGTCCCACCTGCCGCAGCGACACCGGCAACTGCCGCCGAGGTCGAGGAGTTGGCGAAGCGACTGTATGAACCACTGACCGCCCGGCTCCGTGCCGAGCTGTGGCTGGACCGGGAACGCGCGGGCCTGGTGACGGACCGATGGCGCTGAACGAGATCGGGAGGGCTGAGCCGTGACCCAGAGCTATCCGGAACCGGCGGTGAGCGTGTGCTTCGCGGTGACCATCGACGACAACAAGCTCGGCACCTTCAACAGTTGCGAGGGCCTCGGACTTGAGATCGTGCTGGAGCAGCGTGAAGAGGGCGGCCAGAACGGGTTCGTCTGGCAACTGCCGACCCGGATCAAGTACTCGAACATCAAGCTGTCGCGTCCGCTCTGTCAGGACACCACCGAGGTGATGAGCTGGCTCGCCAGCATGACCACGGGGGTGAAACCGCAGACTGCGAGCATCGCCGCGATGACCGCGGAGCGGAAGATCGTCGCCCAGTGGGGCTTGCTAGGGGTGATCCCGGTGCGCTGGAGCGGCCCGTCGCTGAACCTGGAGTCGCCCAAGGTCGCGACGGAGACCCTGGAGATCGCGCACCACGGGTTCACGGCGAAGAAGGTGCGCGCATGACGCAGCCGATCGCCTTGATGACGTCCGCGTCCGGCGGCGGCTCGCACGTTCCGGCCCCGGCCGGGGACAAGTCGCGCCCGCAGTTGGAGAAGGCAGCGCTCAAGCTGTACGACCCGACCCCGGCCAGTGGCGGCGGCGGGGCGCCCGGTGGGGAGCGGGGGGCGATCCCGTTCCAGTTCAACCCCAAAGAGGTGACGATCCAGAAAGCCGCCAAGTGGGAGCGCAAGACCGCCAAGGGAGCGAAGAAGGCGGGACCGCCGGAGTTCAGCGGGTCCGAGCCGTGCAAGCTCACGCTGGAGATGTTCTTCGATGCCTCTGGCAACCATGACGGCAGCGTGGTGGCCGCGGTGGAGAAGTTGTTCAGCTGCTGCGTGCCGACCGAGGAGAGTCTGGGCAAGAACAAGCCTTCCCCGCCGCTGGTGGTGCTGCACTGGGGCAAGGTCGCGAGCTTCCCGGCCTTCGTCACCTCGGTGAGTGCGAAGTACACCCTGTTCAGCCCGGACGGCGTGCCGATCCGGGCGCTGTGCAGCGTTGCCCTGGAGGAGATGCCGAACGAGCCGTGGCGGCAGAACCCGACCTCGGGCGGGCAGTCCGTGCGCCGTTCGCACACGATGATCGACGGCGACTCGCTCGCGTCGCTGGCCTACTCCGAGTACGGCGATCCGACGATGTGGCGCGCGATTGCGGCGTACAACCGGATCGACGACCCGATGCGCCTGGCCGCGGGGACCACCTTGGTCCTGCCGGCGCCCGAGGAGTTGGTCTGAGCCGTGTCGATCACCAACACCTGCCTGATCGAGATCAACGGTGCACCGCTGCCGCAGGACATCATCCCGTTGCTGACCAGCGCCTACATGGACGACAGCCAGCGACTTCCCGACCTGTTCGAGTTGAGGTTCCGCGACGGCGACCACGTCGTACTGGCGAAGACCGGAGCGAAGATCGGGTCGCCGGTGCGGGTATCGGTGACCACCAGCACGACTCAGACCGCCGTACTGCTGATGGCGGGGGAGATCACCGCGCTGGAAGCCGAGTTCGACACCGGTGGTTCGTTCACGGTCATCCGCGGCTACGACCCGGCGCACCGGTTGTTCCGGGGCAGGCGGACCGAGAGCTACTCGCAGATGACCGCGTCCGACATCGCCCAGAAGGTGGCGCGGCGGGCCGGGTTCGCGACCGGCACGATCCACTCCACCACGACGGTGTTCGAGCACGTGTCACAGGCCGGTACGAGCGATTGGGAGTTGCTCGACTCGCTCGCCAAGGAGGCTGGGTACGAGGTCTCCGTGCGGGACGGCAAGTTCAGCTTCGGGCCGCCGACGAGAGCTTCGGGTGCACCGAGCGGCGAGGAGCACCCGCTGGTGCTGAAGCTCGGCACCGACCTGCTGAGATTCCGGGCGGTGCTGACCTCGGCCGAGCAGGTGAAGGAGGTGGAGGTTCGCGGCTGGGACGTCTCGACCAAGCAGGCACTGACTGCCCGGGTGCCGGCGAAGACGCGGGTGGCCGAGCTTCAGCAGGCGAATCCGGCCGCCTTCGCGCACGCGTTCGGGGATCCGGTCTACGTGTCCACCGACGTACCGCATCGCACCCAGGCCGAGGTGGTCGCTGCCGCCAAGGCGATTGCCGAGGAGATCGCCGGGGCGTTCGCGGAGTTCACCGGGGTCGCACGGGGGAATCCCGACCTCAGGGCCGGTGCGGCCATCACCGTCGACAACCTGGGCGCGCCGTTCGACGGCAAGTACACAGTGACCACCACGCGGCATCGCATCGACCCAACCACTGGGTACACCACCTCGTTCGCCGTGACGGGCGCGCACGACCGGAGCCTGCTCGGTCTGACCAAGACTGCTGGGACCCAGCAAGCGCCGGTGGGTGTGGTCGTCGGCCAAGTGAGCGACAACAACGACCCGGAGAAGCTCGGCCGGGTGAAGCTGACCCTGCCGTGGCTGTCCGACGACTACGTGAGCGCCTGGGCCCGAACTGTGCAGGCCGGGGCGGGCAGGGACCGTGGTGCGCTGATCGTCCCCGAGGTCGGCGACGAGGTGCTGGTGGTCTTCGAGCAGGGGGACCTCCGGCGGCCTTACGTGCTGGGTGGTTTGCACAACGGCATCGATCGGCCGGACAGCAAGGGGATCGCGGTGATCGACTCCGGGTCCGGTGCGGTGAACCGACGCTCGACGGTCTCGCGGCGGGGCCACCGCATCGACCTGCTCGACCAGGCCGGTCAGGCCGACGGAATCACCCTGGCCAGTGGCGACGGCAAGCTGAGCCTGACCATCGACGCGACCAGTACGACGGTGACGGTGCACGCCGACGGCACGGTGAAGATCGAGGGTAGCCAGGGCATCGTGATCGACTCGGCCGGCGCCAAGCTCGAACTCAAGGGCGGCGAAATCTCCATCAACGCCACCAGCAACCTGCAACTCAAGGGCGCGAACACGACCCTGGAAGGAAGCGCGCAGACCCAGGTCAAGGGCGGTGCGCTGTGCTCCGTCTCAGCCGCCCTGGTCAAGATCAACTGAGGAGGCACCATGCCCGCAGCAGCCCGCGTCGGCGACCCGACCGGACACCCCGGCGTGATCGGGCCGCCCGGCGTACCGACCGTGCTGATCGGTGGCGTGCCGGCGGCGACGGTAGGCACGCCGCACATCTGCTCGTTCCCGCCGCCCGCGGTGCATCCGCCGACTGCGATCGTGCCGCCGGGCTGCCCGACGGTGCTGATCGGCGGCATGCCGGCCGCGCGGATGGGCGACCTGGCCGGCTGTGGTGCGCCGATCGTGATGGGCGCCCCGACCGTCATGATCGGAGGCTGAGATGAGCACCGACTTCATCGGCGCAGGCTGGGCCTTCCCGGTCACCACCGACGCGACCGGCGGCATTGCCCTGGTCGTCCGCGAGCGCGAGATCGAGGAGGCGATCCGGCTGATCCTCGGTACGGCGAAGGGCGAGCGGCCGATGCGTCCCGAGTTCGGCTGCCGGATCCACGACCATGTCTTCGGCCCGGCCAACGCCGCGACCGCCGGGCAGATCGCCTACGACGTCCGCGAAGCACTCGAGCGGTGGGAGCCGCGGATCGCCGTCCAGGACGTGAGTGTCGGTTACGACCGGATCGAGTCGGGCATCGTCCACGTCGACATCGGCTATCTGGTGCTCGGCACCAACGATCCGCGCAACCTGGTCTTCCCCTTCTACGTGATCCCCGACCAGGAAGTCACCAGTACGACGGTGGCGCGCCCGGCCGAGCTGGGAGTCTGAGATGTTGCCGGCGCCGAACCTGGACGACAGAACCTTCCAGAGCTTGGTTGACGAGGCCAAGCGGCTGGTCCAGCGGCGATGTCCGGAGTGGACGGACCACAACGTCTCCGACCCGGGTGTGACCTTGATCGAGGCCTTCGCCCAGATGGTCGACCAGTTGATCTACCGGCTGAACCGGGTACCGGACCTCAACTATGTGAAGTTCCTGGAGCTGATCGGGGTAGAGCTCCGGCCGCCGGCCGCGGCGCGGGGAGCGGTGACGATCTGGCTGTCCTCGCCCCAGCCGCAAACGGTGCTGGTCCGGGCCGGGACAGAGGTCGCGACACCGCGGACGGACATCCACGAGCCGGTGGTCTTCACCACTACGCAGGACCTGGAGATCATTCCCTGTTCGTTCGCCCGGGCCGGATCGGTGACGGCCGACGGCACGCCGAGCGACCTGACCACGGCATTGTCGGGACCTTCTGGATTCGCCTGTTTCTCGGCGGATCCGACGCCTGACGACGCGCTGCTGATCGGCCTGTCGGACGCGGTGCCGTCTTGCGCGGTGACGATCCGGCTGAACTGCAGCGTCTCGGGCGCCGGCGTCGACCCCCGCCATCCGCCACTGGTCTGGGAGGCGTGGACGGATTCCGGCTGGACGCCCTGTGACCTCGAGCGGGATGGGACGGGCGGGCTGAACAAGGCCGGTGATGTCGTCATCCATGTGCCGGCGCACCACCAGACGTCGATCATCGCCCGGCAGCGGGCCGGGTGGATCCGCTGCCGCCTGATCGAGGTGGACGACGGCCGCCCGACCTACACGGCCTCGCCGCGGGTGCTCTCCGCCACAGCCTTCACCATCGGCGGCACGGTGTCCATGATGCACGCGGAGGTGGTTCGGCACGAACTGCTCGGCCGGTCCGACGGCACGCCCGGGCAACGGTTCACCCTGCAGCGCAGCCCGGTGGTCCCGTCCGAGGAGCACGGCACCGTCGAAGTCACCGATGACGTCGGCGTGGACACCGGCATGGAGACATGGGAGCCGGTGTCGAGTTTCGCCGAGTCGGATGAGGACGACCGGCACTTCCGGATCGACGCCTTCTCCGGCGGGATCCAGTTCGGTCCCGCCGTCCGGACCGCCGACGGCCGGCTCCGCCAGTACGGAGCCGCGCCGCGATCCGGGGCCAGCATCGCCATCACGTCGTACCGGACCGGTGGCGGCCGCCGCGGCAACGTGGCGCGCGGGCAGGTACGGGTGCTGAAGACCAGCGTCCCGTACGTCGCCCGGGTGGAGAATCGCGCGCCGGCGATCGGCGGCGCGGACGCCGAGACGCTGGACGAGGCCAAGGTGCGCGGCCCGATGCTGCTGCGGTCGCGGGGCCGCGCGGTGACGGCCGAGGACTTCGAGGAGCTCGCCCGCGAGGTCGCGCCCGACGCTGCCCGGGTGCACTGTGTTCCCGCGACCGACGCCGCCGACGCGGGCGGGATCCGGGTCCTGGTGGTGCCGCACGTCTCGGGTGATGCGGTCGGGCGGATCCGGCGCGACGACCTCACCCCACCCCAGGGCACGCTGGAGCGGATCACCCAGACGCTGGACGAACGCCGACTGGTCGGGACGCGCTTGCTCGTCGCACCACCCGAGTACGTCGGCCTGACCGCGGTGGTCGATGTCAGTGCGAGGAGCCGGTTCGAACCGGAGGAGGTCAAGGAGGGTGTGCTCAAGGCACTGTACGAGTTGCTGCATCCGTTGACCGGTGGACCGGACCGGACCGGTTGGCCGTTCGGGCGATCGGTGCAGTCGCACGAGGTGCACGCGGCGCTGGCCCGGATCCCCGGCGTCGACATGGCTCAGGAGATCAGCGTGGCGCTGTTCCCGGCGGACCCGGTCACCGGGCGACGGTCGTCGCCGGTGCAGCGGCTGGACCTGCCGGCCACTGCACTGGTCTTCTCTTACGAGCATCAGGTCCGGGTGCGCTGATGAGAGGCGCGCTGGAGGAACTGCCCAGCCCACACCCGCTCGGGCACACCCTGCCCTCGGTGTACCGGACCGACCCGTTCACGCAGCAGTTGTGCGAGAGTTTCGACGACGTCCTCGCGCCGGTGATCAGCGCGCTCGACAACCTGCCGGCGTACCTGGACCTCGGGACGGCACCGGAGGATCTGCTGCCCTGGCTGGCGCACTGGCTCGGGCTTGCGGTCGATGGTGGCGACGATCCTGTCCGGCAGCGCGTGCTGCTGCGGTCGACCAGCGAGCTGCACGGCTGGCAGGGGACCCGGCGGGGGATCGAGCTGGCGATCAGCGCCTTGCTCGGCGTACGGACCGAGGTGGTCGAGTCGGGCGGCGCGACCTGGTCCATCGATCCGTGTGATCCTCTTCCCGGCGAGCCATTGCCGGCGGTGGTGGTGCAGGTGTTCCCGGTCGCGGGCCAGGAGATCGACGCAGACCG